>JAYVWD010000285.1:0-2953 GCA_043786345.1 Pseudomonadota bacterium | reverse complement strand
GGCCGGCGGCGTTGGCGATTTCGAGCTCCCAGTCGCCTTTTTCCTTGGCCTTCCAGGCGAGCTCGAGGGACGAGACGATGCCGCCGCCCTTGAAGATCTGGAGGGTCATCGCGCCGTCGTTCGGCTCGCAGGTCTCGAAGAGGGGCTGGAGCACGACCGGGATCGACACGGGCTCGGTCGGGGCGCCGGTCTGACAGCCGGCCAGCACGAGAACGACCGCAAAGGCGCAAAGACGCCGCATCCGGGTCACCGGCCCGCTTTCTTCGTGTCCTTGAGCGTATCCTTGAGCTTGTCCTCGATCCGCGGCCGGTCGCGCGGCTCGAGCTCGGTCTTGAGCGCCGCCTCGTACAGCTCGCGCGCGGCCTTGTCGTTGCCCGTCACCTTCTTGACGTCGGCCAGATGCTCCATGATCACGCCCTCTTTCGGCTCGATCTTGAGCGCCTTTTCGAGGGCGGCGTTGGCCTTGTCATAATCCTTCTTCTGGTAGAAGAGCCAGCCGAGCGAGTCGAGGTAGAAGCCGTCGTCCGGCTTGAGCTCGAGGGCATGCTTGATGAGGGTCTCGGCCTCGTCCAAGTTCTCGCCTTTTTCGACGAAGAGGTAGCCGAGGTAGTTGAAGGCGCTGCTGTTGGTCGGGTCCTTGACCAGGACTTGGCGCATCGTCTCGATGCAGCCGTCGCGGTTGCCGGCCTTTTCCTGGTAGACGCCCTTGAGGAAGAGGAGCCGCGGTCGCTCGCCGAACTTCCTGTAGCCGTCCTCGGCCGCCTTGATCGCGTCCTCGAAGCGCCCGGCGTCGGCGTACACGCCGGAGAGCATGCCCCAGGCGTCCCAGTCGGCCTGGGCGTTTTCGACGAGCTGGCGGCCGAGCGCGGCGGCCTCGTCGTACTTCTTGACCTGCTTCAGGATCACGACCCGGCGGAAGTCGCTGTGGTAGCGGAACGAGGAGTTGGCCGGGACCTGCTCGTAGGCGGCGAGCGCCAGATTCCACTGCTCGGTGCGCTCGAGGCCGATCGCCGACAGGTACTTCACCCGGTCGGAGTCCGGATACTCCTTGGCGAGGTTGCTGAGGAGGACTTCGGCCTCCTGGAAGCGCTTGAGCTCCCAGAGGATCAGCGCTTTCTGCATCTGGACCGCGGGCTTGCCGGTGCCGCCCGGGCGCGCCATCTCGTCGAGGAGTCCGAGGGCGTCCTCGAGGTTGCCGATCTCGCGGTAGAGCTCCACCATCCGCGCCGTCGTCTCCTGATCGGTCGGATCCATGCGGTAAAGCTGCTCGTACATCCGCACGGCCTGCTTCGTCTTGCCGTTGAGCTGCAGGACGATCGCGTAGATCTGCGTCAGGGTCGGGTTATTGCTCTGCATCTCCCAGGCGCGGCGCGCCGGGACGAGGGCGTCCTTGTGGTTGTTCGTGCCGAGGAGCAGGCGGCTCAGGACCGACCAGCCGACGACCGAGCCGGGGATGTGCTTCGTCAGGTCGCGCGCGACGACGATCGCCTTCGGCACGCTCTTGCCGTGGTAGATCTCGATCAGCTCGATGTAGGCCTGCTCCATCTTCGGGTCGAGCTCGAGGCATTTCTCGAGCTGCTCGGCGGCCTCGTCGCCGCGCCCACCCTGGCTGAGCATGTCGCCGTAGAAGAAGCGCAGCCGTGGGTCGCGCGGGTACAGGAGCACCATCTTGCGCGACTCGAGCAGCGCCTCCTCACGGTCGCCCGCCGCCGCCTTGGCCGCGAGCATCTTGCCGCCGAGGAAGGGGTTGGGGTCCAACCCGTACGCGGCCTCATAGATCGGCAGGGACTTCTTGTGGTCCTTCTCCTTCATCGACATGTATTCGGCGACGAGGAAGAAGTAGCTCGCCGTCGAGCGGCGCTGCTGCGGCGACCAGAGCGAGACGGGCACGCGGGCCCCGTCGTCGCGGTCGCGAGCCCCTTCGCTCTTCATGCCGTCGCCTTCGCCCGAGGGTGCGGCGGCGTTATCCTGCGTCTTGCACCCGGCGACGCCAAGCGCGAACCCGATGCCCCCGACGCGCAACCAATGGACGAAAGTCATGCATCTCTCTTTGCCAAGAATAGTGCTTCCTAAATTGATAGCAAAGATCCCCCCGACCGGGCAGGCTAATTTCATGGCGGGGACGATCTTAAGAGCGCCTCATGACCGGTCCGGTGGGCCCCCGGGGCGGCGCGGGTCCTCAGGCCTTGAAGGTGAACCCGCCCTGGGCGCTGGCCGCCGCGAGCGCCGCGGCCGCCTTCACCTCCCCATAGAAGATCTCGACCAGGGTCAGCCCGAGCGCCGGCGCCGTCTGGCCCGCGGCCTTGCGGTCGAGGGCGGCGAGCATCAGCGCGACGCTCCCGGCCGGAAACCGCCCGGCCCCGGTCGCGACGAGCGTGCCGACCATGCTGCGCACCATCTGCTTCAGGAAGCCGCCGCCGACGACCCAGATCTCGACGAGCGGGCCCTCGCCCAGGATCGCCACCTCGAAGACGGTCCGGACCTTGGTCTTGGCGCTCGAGTCCGCGGCGCAGAACGAGGTGAAGTCGTGCGTGCCGACGAAGCCCGCGGCCTCCTGCCGCATCCGGTCCAGATCGAGCGCGTGCGTCACCTGCCAGGCGTACGGCGCGCCGAAGGGGTGCCGCAGGTCGCTGAGCCACAAGCGGTAGCGGTAGGCCTTGCCCTTGGCCGAAAGGATCGGGTGAAACGCCGCCGCCACCGGCGCGAGCGCCGTGATGCCCACGGTCTCGGGCAGCAGACCGTGGAGGCTCCGGAGCCAGCGCCGCGCCTCGAACGGCACCTCGCTCGAAAACGTCGCCACCTGGTGCTCGGCGTGCACGCCGCTGTCGGTGCGCGAGGCGCCGGTGACGCGCACGTCGTGGCGCAGAAACGTGCGGAGCGCCTTCTCGAGGTGATCCTGCACGGCGCTGCCGTCGGGCTGGCTCTGCCAACCCTGGTAGGGTCGGCCGTCGTA
>JAYVWD010000284.1:0-2420 GCA_043786345.1 Pseudomonadota bacterium | reverse complement strand
CCTGCGGGCAAGGGCGCGACCCACTCGATCGACGTGAGATCGACCTTGTACTTGTGGTTCCCACGCTTGCACACGGCCTTTACACCAAATCCATCGCCAGCCTGCTCCAAATCGATGACGGTCACCTGCTCGCCAATGACCTTGGCCTCGAATGGCAGCTCGACGCCCTCTTTGAGCATCGAAGCGAGACCCATGAGCTGCTCTTGGGTGTCATTAGCGTCGATCGTCGCCTCTTCGATGAGCGCGCGAAGCTCCTTCGTTTTCGTCTTCGAGAACTCTTTGGTTGGCATCATCCCCGCGCCCCCGACCTAAATGCTCCGGAGAAACGTCTTGATGTCGTTCGGATCAATCGACACCCGAAAGCCGCCGCTCTGGAGCTTGATGATGTCAAAAGTAACTTGACTCGTTGCCGCCGGCGGCGCCGATACTGGCTTCGCGGTCTTTGTCGCCCCCAACCGCGTCGCCGCCTGTTTTGTCTTCCCAGCGTCGCCGTTCTCGACCCATTTGTTCAGGGTCCCGTAGGCGACCTCCGCGGCCTCGGCCAGCGCCTTCTTGTTCAGCCCAGGCACCTCGCGGAAAGCCTGCTTGGCGATCCCGAGCACCCCCTCGGCGCCCTCCTGGTTCCAGCGAACGCGCCCGGCGTCGGCGCCTTTATAGTGGCGATCTCTGTATTCGGCGGCGGCCGTGGCCAGTTTGACCTCGAACTCCTTCTGAAGCTCCGGGCCCCCGCTGCCCGATGATGCAGCCTTGAACGGCCTTCCGCGCTTCTTTTCTACCATTCGTGAATCCTTCCGATCGTTAGAGTGCCGCGTCGTTGGCGGATCATGTTGTGCTTGGGGATCTCTGTCGTCGAAGCCGAGGGAGCGCTGCTCAAAACCAGGTAGGCAGTCGTCGGTACTGGTTTTGGGCGGCTCTGGCGCCGGTACATCTTGATATCCAGCGATAATATCGTCCTCGGTCTCACCGCCTGCGTCGCGGGACATAGCATTTTGGCTTGGCCATCCCAGGAGATTCTCTTGGCCGGTTCGGCGTCTCACCACTTTGCCGTTGTGACACCATGAAGGCTCCCCAGACGTGGCGGCGCCAGCGTCCGGCCCGACTCGAGCCGCTGAACTCGCGGGGCGGGAGGTCTCGAGGTTAGGGAGAGATCTTAGGATTCGAGCCATGGGTCGCGTTGCCTTTCAACCGAAGAAACAAGCTTTGCCTTGGTCGCCGGATCCTAAATCACGAGACTTTGCGTAGCAATCGCCGAAGCCGAGATGGCCAGATGTTACTGGCTTTTTTGCATAGGCACGCGTCGCAGGGCAACGAAGTCTTCCACCACCCGGCCCCCGGTACCTCTTCGCCTTCCCTTCCCTGTGCTCCCTAAGACAACGGCGGGAAGGGAAGAGGGCGGACCACATCGAGAACCCCAATTTCCAGTTTGTATTTCACCACTTAAGCCCTCAGGCCCAAAACTTGAGGTTTCCAGCCACGAAGGGCAGGACCCACTGCCCAATTATCGAGCACGACGGGAGAGCAACGCCTTTGCGCTACGAAGGGCGGACGACGACGTGGCAGATGACGGCGAAACCAACGGCAATCAGTTGAGCCCGAGCGATAGGCTTCTCGAGGTGCTTGGCCGTGAGTCCATCCCGGTCTCGATGGAGAAAATCGTCAAGGCTGCCGGCATGAAAAGCAAGACTGCGTACGCCGAGATCAAGCTCATGACTGCCGTCGGCGTCATCGTGCGCACCAGGTCGGGAATCCAATTTGCGCGACCGGCCAACGAACTCGTTCAGCTTGATAGCTAAAGCGACGCCTTCCGGTGGAACGGGGAACCGCCAGAGCGCGGCGTAGAGCCAGATAAGAACCCTCCAGGCCGACCTCACGGCACTCGAAGCGACCAATGCTGACCTACGGGACCAGCTCCTCGACAAATGCCGCCGCGCCGGCGCGGGCTTCATGGACTGGCTCGCCGGTGAGGTGGCCGACATGGAGGGCAAGCGTGTGCGGAAGCGTGTCGAGGTCGAAGCGCTCGATCGGCAGCGTCAAGACCTGCTCCGCGACGTCGGCCTGGACGATCTCCAGCGCACCGCCAAGGAGTATCTGAAGGGCTTCGACACGATGACTGGCATCGAGAAGCGAGACTACTTGGAGCGTCTCGTCCAGCGCGTCGTCGTGAAGCCGGGGAATAAATTGGAGATTCTGTTTTACGGGCAGCCGCCGGCGGTGGCTGTTAACCGGCGGAAAAAAAGTACGGAATGGGAATGGAGTGGCTCGCCGGACGACGCAGTGTGCGATCCATGCCGGGGACCCCAAAGGTCCAAGTCTTTAGGGACTTTAGCACCTATCAATGGGCTGCTGACAAGGATTTCTTAATCCGCGAGTACGTCCACGCAGGCAGGTCTGCCCGCCAGATTGCCCGCGGGCTACGGTGC
>JAYVWD010000283.1:0-10881 GCA_043786345.1 Pseudomonadota bacterium | reverse complement strand
CGACCAGCGCCTGGTGGCTGAGCTCGGCCACCCGCCGGGCCACGTCGGCCAACGCCAGCGTGTCGGTGCCGCGCTCGAAGCGGTGGGCGGCCTCGGTGTGGAGGGCGAACCGGCGGGCGGTCCGGCGGATGCGCGCCGGCAGGAACGCCGCCACCTCGATGATCACGTTCTTCGTATCGGCTTTGACCTCGGAGTCGGCGCCGCCCATGATGCCGGCCAGGCCGATCGGGCCCTCGGCGTCGCAGATCAGGAGGTCGCCGTCCTCGAGCTTCCGCTCCTGCCCGTCCAGGGTCTTGAGGGTCTCGCCGGCGCGCGCGGGGCGCACCTCGATGACCTTGCCGCGGACCTGGCGCTCGTCGTACGTGTGCACCGGCTGGCCGTACTCGAGCATCGCGTAGTTGGCCGCGTCGACGACGGCGTTGATCGGCCGCATGCCGGACGCCTCGAGGCGCTTTTGGATCCAGGCCGGCGCCGGGCCGGTGGTGACGCCCTTGACGTAGAGCGCGACGAAGCGCGGGCAGAGGTCGGCGTCGGCGATGCGGACGTCGACGGCGCCCTCGGTCGCGACGCCCTTGGCGCGCGCGGGCCGGGCCGGATTCAGCGTGAGCGGGGCCTTGAGGGGCCGTTTGAGCTTCGCCGCCAGGTCGCGGGCGAGGCCTAAATAGCCTAAGCAATCCCCGCGATTGGGCGTGACGTTCACCTCGAGGATGGTGTCCGCCAGGCCCATGAACTTGGCCACGCCGACGCCGAGCTTGAAGCCGCCGGCGGGCTCCTTGAGCTCGATGATGCCGGCTTCGTCGGACGACAGCCCGAGCTCCTTGCCGCTGCAGAGCATGCCGTTCGAGTTCTCGCCGCGGATCTTGGACTTCTTGATCTTGAAGTCGCCGGGCAGCACCGCGCCGACCTTGGCGACGCACACGTGGATGCCGACCCGCGCGTTCGGGGCGCCGCAGACGACGTCCAGGGGCTCCGGCTCGCCGACGTCCACCTTGCAGACGCGCAGGGATTCGGCGTTCGGGTGATTCTCGGCGGCGAGGACCTTGCCGACGACGACCTCGGGGCTGATCGACGCCTGGGACTTCATGCCCTCGATCTCGAGGCCGATGTCGGTAAAGGTCTGCGCCACCTGGGCGGCGGTCAGGTCGGAGACGTCGACGTAGTCGTTGAGCCAGCTGAGGGAGATCTTCATGCGCTTAAGTCTCTCATCACGTGAACACGGGGAATTGCGCCAGGAACGGGTCATTGCCGTCGAACAGCTGGCGGAGGTCGTCCAGGTCGTAGCGCAGCATGGCCATGCGGTCGATGCCGAAGCCGAAGGCGAAGCCGGAGTAGTGGTCGCTGTCGTAGCCCACCGCCTCGAACACGTTGGGGTGGATCATCCCGCAGCCGCCGACCTCGAGCCAGCCGGTCTCCTTGCAGAGCCGGCAGCCCTTGCCGGCGCAGCGGACGCACATCAGGTCCATCTCGGCGCCCGGCTCGACGAACGGGAAGAAGCTCGGCCGGAGCCGGGTCTTCATGGCGGCGCCGAAGATCGCCTTCATAAAGGCGTCGATCACGCCCTTCATGTGGGCGAAGGTGATGCCCTTGTCGACGACGAAGGCCTCGATCTGGTGGAACATCGGCGTGTGCGTCGGGTCGGAGTCGCAGCGGAAGACGCGGCCCGGCGCGACGATGCGCAGCGGCGGCTTTTCATTGATCATGCAGTGGATCTGGATGTTCGACGTGTGCGTGCGCAGCACCAGGTGGTCCTGCTCGCGCACGTGAAACGTGTCCTGCATGTCGCGGGCCGGGTGGTCTTCCGAGATGTTGAGGGCGTTGAAGTTGTAGAGCTCGTAGTCGAGCTCGGGCCCGTCGTAGACGGTGAACCCTAAGCGCCGGAACTCGCGCAGCAGGTCCTGGCGCATCAGGGACACCGGGTGGAGCGAGCCGCGCGGCGCGGCCGCGGCGACGGGGAGGCTGATGTCGACCGCGTCGCTCTGGAGCTTGGCGTCGATGGCGAAGCTCCCGGCGGCGCCTTGAAGCGCCGTCACCCGCGCCTCGACCAGGCCCTTGAGGACGTTTACGGCTTTGCCGAGGAGCGGGCGCTCCTCCTTCGTCGCCGTCTTCAGGCCTTCGAGCAAGGCCGTCACCTTGCCCTTGCGGCCGAGCCAGCCGACGCGCAGCGCCTCGACCGCGTCGGGTGCGGGCGCCGCAGCCACCGCGGCCGCCGCGCGCTCAAACTCCTGGCCGAGGGCTTCGGCTTGTTCCACGAGATTCACGGGAGTCTCCAAGGGCTCAATTCAACGCGGCGAGCGCGGCTTTGACTTTGAGGAGCCCCGCCTCGATCGACTGCTCGTCGGTGGCGTAGCTCAAACGCAGGTATCCCGGGGCGCCGAAGGCCTCGCCGGGCACTAGGGCGACATGGTGTTGCATCAGCAGGTGGTCCGAAAGCGCCAAGGTGTCGCCGGCGAAGCGGGTGCCTTCGAGGACCTTGCGGACGTCGATGAAGACATAGAACGCGCCGTTCGGCTCGACGTAGGCGACGCCCGGCATGGTGCGCAGGAGGCTCGTCGCCAGGTCGCGGCGGTGGCGCATGACGGCGAACTGCTCGCGCATCAGGTCCTGGCCCTTCCCGATCGCATACGTCGCCGCCTCCTCGATGAAGGGCGGCAGGCAGGTCGAGGAGTGGCTCTGGAGGTCGCGCACGAGCTTCATCACGGCGGCCGGGCCGGCGGCGTAGCCGACCCGCCAGCCGGTCATGGCGAAGCCCTTCGACATCCCGTTCACGTGGATGAAGCGGTCCTTGAGCTTTGGGAACAGCTTGAGGAGCGAGACGTGGGGCCGGTCGAACGACAGGTACTCGTAGATCTCGTCGGAGATGATCCACCAGGACTTCGTCTCGAGGTAGGCCCCGAGCTCCCGAAGAAACGCTTCATCGAACACGTATCCTGCTGGATTATTCGGGGAATTCAGGATGATCGCGGTCGTCTTGGCGCTTTCGTGCTGCCTCAGCATGGCGATCGTGAGCGGGCGCGCGGCGATGTCGTCCGAGAGCGGCAGCAGCACCGGCTTGCCGCCGGCGGCGATCACCTGGTCCGGGTAGCTTACCCAGTAAGGGGAGGGGATCAGGACCTCGTCGCCGTCGTTCACCAGGGCCAGAATGAGGTGGAAGAGGATCTCCTTGGCGCCGGTGCCGCAGACGACGTCGTCGGGCGAAAAATCCAAGCCGTTCTCGGCTTTGAGCTTTTTGGCGATGGCGGCGCGGAACTCGGGCCCGCCGCCGGCCGGGCCGTACTTGGTGCGGCCGGCGCGCAGGGCCGCGACGCATTTGTCGACGACGTCGTCGGGGGTCTTGAAGTCGGGCTCGCCGACGGCGAAGTTGAGGACCTTGATGCCGTCCCGCGCCAGCGCCTTGGCTTTTCCGTTCAAGGCGACGGTTGGGGACGACTTGACGGCGAGGATGCGGCGGCTCAATGGCGACGGCACTGGGACCTCCCTGATGAAGCGGAAAAACGTCGCCTCATTAAGCCCTTCGGGGCGGTCCCGAGGCAAGGTAAAAAACCAGGTCTGCGATCGACTGATTTTGGGGCCTTGAGCGTCGTCGATCGTCGTCGATGGCGAGGAGCGACGAAGGAACATAGCGGGCCTATGTGACTGAGGAGCGACGACGGCAGCGGCGGCGAGCGGCGGCGCTCAAGGCCCCAAAATAAGTCGACCGCAGACCTAGACTTGGGGCCCTCGCCTCGCTTAAGTAGGTGGCCTTCAGGAGACCTCGCGCCGTATGCTCAGCCGCCTCCAAGCGTTGCCGTTCCTGCAGCCCCTATTTACCCTGCGCGACGAGTCGCCGCACGGCCGGGGGCGCTACGTCCAGCTCACCAACTGGCTCGGCGTCGTCTCGGCCATCGTCTGCCTCTTTTACATCGCCGGCTATATGATCGCGGGCGAGGTCGGGCCGATGCTCGCCGTCGTCGGCATGCTCGGGGCCTCGATCGTGGCCATCGTGCTCAACGTCCGCGGCAGCCACTATGCCGCGCGCCACCTGCTGCTCTCGGCCTGCAACCTCTGCATCTTCGTCTTCGGCGCCTGGCTCGGCCGCGACTCGGGCGTCTATCTGACGTACTTCATCACGATGGCGAACACGATCCTGCTCTTCCCCCCGCAGAACCTGAAGCACATCGCCTACGCCCTCATGCAGCCGTTCGTGATGATCCTGCTGCTGCATTTCATGGACGAACCGCTGCCGCTCTTCGGCCACGCGGCGAGCGGCATGGTCGTGCGCAACTCGAACATCGCCTCGATGCTCATGACGGCGACGCTGTTGCTCGTGACGCTCGTCACGTTTTCCAAGGAGATCCTGCGCTCGGAGCGGATGGCCGAGGAGGCGCTGGGCCGCCTCGACCGCGAGATGAGCCTGGTGAAGCTGCTTCAGGACGTCGCCATCATCGCCAACAACGCCGCCTTGCTCGAGAAGGCCATCGAGGCCGCGATGCAGCGGGTCCTGCGGGCGACGGGCTGGCGCCTCGGCCGCTTCGTGCCCTTCGACGAGGCCCACTGGCGCACCTGCGGCCTGGAGCGGGACGTGGCGGAGTTCTCGCGCTCGACCTGGCAGGGCCGCGCCAGCGCCGCCTCCTGGTGCGAGGAGTGCCGCGCCGCCCTGACCCCGCCCGACGACCTGCTGATCGCGGTGCCGGTGCTCGTCGGGCGCGAGGTCGCCGGGATGATGCAATTCACGAGCCTCGGGCTGGGCGCCCCTTCCATCGAAATGCTGAGCAATCTCGATAATATCGGCCGCCAGCTCGGGATGGTCGACGAGCGCCGCCGGGCGCAGCGCTCGGTGAGCGAAAGCCACGTGAAAATGATCGCCGCCGCCAAGATGGCGACCCTCGGCGAGATGGCCGGCGGGATCGCCCACGAGATCAATAACCCCCTGTCGGTCATCCAGGGCTACCTGGCGCGCATCCAGAGAGTGCAGACCCTCTTCGCGGGCCCGGAGGTCATAGAACGCACCGACGAGGCCGTCGCCAGCATCAACTCGACGATCATGCGCATCACCCGCATCGTCAACGGCCTGCGCGCCTTCGCCCGCGACTCGACCAACGACCCCTTCGAGCCGGTCACCGTGCAGCGCCTCGTGCAGGACACCCTATCGCTTTCGGCCGAGCGGTTTCGTAACAAGGGCGTCCGCCTCGAGATCGACCAGGTCGCGGCGGATCTGTCGGTCGAGTGCCGCTCGTCCCAGATCAGCCAGGTCCTCATGAACCTCCTCAACAATGCCCTCGACGCCGTGCTCGAGGTCGAGGAGCGCGCGGCGCGGCACGTGCGGATCGGCGCCGTGGACCGGGGCGACACGGTCGACCTGGTCGTGGTCGACAGCGGTCCCGGGATCCCGGACGCCCTGCGCGAAAAAGTGATGCAGCCGTTTTTCACGACCAAGCCGGTGGGGCGGGGAACCGGCCTCGGGCTCTCGATCTCCAAGGGCATCGTCGAGAGCCACGGCGGGACGCTTGATTTCACCTCGCGCCCGGGCGCGACGGAGTTCCGCGTGCGGCTCCCCAAAGAGCAAGCGCCCACCTGATGGTGAGCGGCTTCGTGGGATCGGTGTTTTGGGCGGTTCGCGACGCGGAGTTGGAAGCTAAGGGGAACCCACCATCGTTAGGTGGGTGCCTTCTCCATCGCATCAGGCTTCCCCCTACTTGCCGAGGCCGGGGGGCTTGCACACCGCTTTGGGATCAGGCTCCCTATTTGTATGTATCGGTTCTCCAGCGTATCCGACTCCGCGCCGCGAACCAGTATCATCGTAGCACAGACGCCGCCCGAAATGTCCCGCAAAATCGACGAATGAGAACACGCCGGTTGACGGGCCGCGCAGAATCGCTGACAACGCTCTCATGGATATGGATCGGGATTTTAAAGCGGTCATTTACGTCGTGGCGACGCCGATCGGAAACCTCGACGACCTGACGCCGCGCGCCCGAAAGACCCTCGAGAACGCCGACGTCATCGCCGCCGAGGACACGCGCAACGCGCGCAAGCTATTGAGCCACCTTGGTATCACCGGTAAAAAACTGGTGAGCTACCAGGATCATGGCGAGGAAGAGCGGGCCGAGGCCCTGCTTACGCGCATCATCGCCGACGGGGCGAGCCTCGCGATCATCAGCGACGCCGGCACGCCCTGCGTGGCCGATCCGGGCTACCGGATCGTCCGGAAGGCGCGCGAGCGCGGCGTGCCGGTGCACCCGATCCCCGGCGTTTCGGCCCTGACGGCGCTCGTCAGCGCCTCGGGCCTCGCGTCCAACCGCTTCACCTTCGTCGGTTTTTTGCCGTCCCGTGGCAAAGCGCTCGCCGCCGAGGTCGCGTCGTGGCAGTCCCTCGGCGGCGCCGTCGTTTTCTTCGAGGCGGCCCGGCGCCTCGGTCAGACCCTGCCCGTGATCGCCGCCGCCTATCCCGCCGCCCGCATGGCGATCGGCCGCGAAATGACCAAACTGTTCGAGGAGATCGTCACCATCGGGATGGACGAGGCGATGGCTTGGGTCGCGGGCCACGCGACCCTCAAGGGCGAGGTCACGGCCATGCTCGAGATCCCGCCGGCCGCCGCTCCCCTCGCCGACGTCGCCGCGCTCAAGGACCGCGCCCGGGCCGCCTTCAAGCAGGGGCGATCGCTCAAGGATCTGCTGATGGAGTACCGGTCTGAAGGGCTCAAGCGCGCCGAGCTTTACCAGCTCCTGCTGGCGGCCAAAGGCGAGGGCTGATCCGGGGGTTGCGGTCCTGTGGCTCGGGATGACCCGGCTATCCAGCCACGGATTCTGCCGTGCTCACGATCATGCATCGATAGAATCCTTTAGAAAAACCGGGCCATATTGGCGACATTTCAATTTTTCCTATAATTGTGCGGTTGACTTCTTTCGCCCAGACAAATATTTAGACTCGCGATTTTTAATTGAACGTTCCGCCCGTCCAAAGGGCCCTCAAGGAGGATCTCCGAACATGCGTAGCACGTTGCTCATCAGCGCCGCCGTGGCCGTTCTCTCGTTTGCCGGCGCCGCCCGCGCCGACCAGTGGACCACCGCCGATGCCGCCTTCCAACAACGCGACGGCAACCGCGCTAGGATCGCCGACGCCCGCGCGCAGTACCAGGCGATCCTCGCCGCCGCGACCACCGAAGGCGACAAGCTCCGCGCCGCCTCGCAGCTCGGCCGCCTCGCGATTTACGAGGGCGAGATGCTGCTCCCCAAGACCGACACCGCCGGCCGCAAAGCCGTCTTCAGCGAATGCTGGCAGGGCTTCATCGAGAAGATCAAGCCGGGCACGAACGGCGTCGGCGAGAGCCCGAATTACTACTACTTCAAGGGCGTCTGTCTGGCGTACTGGGGCCAGGCCGCCGGCCCGCTCGCGTCGCTGCCCCACGTGCCGACCCTAAAAGACATGATCGCCAAGGGCCTGCTCCAGGACAAGCGCTTCGAAGGCGCCGGCGTCCACCGCCTCGCCGCAGGCGTCTACAGCAACAAGGCGGCGATCGCGGTCGGCCTCTATAAGCCCGACGAGGCGCTCGCCAACGCGCAGCAAGCCGTCCAGCTCCCCGCCTTTCCGGGCGACGTGTCGAGCGGCGCCGAGTACTACGACAACTGGCGCGGCCTCGCGCTGACCCAGGACGAAAAGGGCCTCAAGGACGACGCGAAGGCGACCCTCGAGGAGAAGATCGCCGAGCTCGAGGACCTCCTGTCCAGCAACACGCTGCCGCAAGGCCGTGAGCCTGAAGCGAAGTGGAACCTTCAGGAAATGAAGGACCACCTGGCGCGCCTCAACGCCCATTGATCTAACTGGTTTATCGGGGCCGCTTCATGCGGCCCCTTCCTTTTATCTTTTCCCCGAATCCAGAAATGAACGCACCACCCGAGGAGCTTCGTCCAATGGCCTCGCCGCTCAAGAACTTCGCCGTTTCGGCCCTCACCTTCGCCGCCCTCGCGTCCGCGCCCCATGCCGCGGCGTTCGAGAACGCGAAGGTGCTCCCGGAGGGCGTCCGCAACGTCGACTTCCGGACCGTCAACGCGAGCCTCGACGAGAAGACCGACGCGAGCGGCAAGACCGTCCCGCTCGCCTCGCCGCTGATGCAGGACCTGACGTTCAACAAAATGGCGAGCGGCGAGTCGGAGCTCAAGGGCAATCAGCTGCGCGCGTTCCTCCTCAATAACGGCTTCGACGCCAACCTGGCCGTCGGCCGCTTCACCGCCGACCTCAAGGGCAACCTGAGCGTCGTGGCGCCCGTCCTTTCCTACGGCCTGACGAGCGACCTGACGCTTGCGATCGCGGTGCCTTACTACCGCGCCAACACCTCGGTGAAGGTCGGCTTCACCCCGAACGCCACGGGCCAGGCCTTCCTGGACGCCCTCGCGAAGCCCGAGAACAACAATACCGCCGCGGCGCGCGAGGCGGGCCTCAAGCTGAACGACGCCGTCGGCCGCTTGAACGCCAAGCTGCGCGACCACGGCTTCAATGAATTGAACGACTGGAGCGCCTCGGGCCTCGGCGACATCACCCTCGCCGCGAAGGCGAAGGTCTACGAGCGCGGCCCCTTGAGCCTCGCCACCACCGGCGGCGCCGTCGCTCCGACCGGCCGCATCGACGATCCGGACATCCTCACCGACGTCGCGTTCGGCGACGGCCAGTGGGACCTCTTCGGCCAGGTCGCGGCCGACGAGGACTTGGGCCTAGGCTTCGGCTTGAACCAGTACGCGAAATATACGGCGCAGCTCCCCGGGACCAAGACCGTGCGCGCCGCGACCAAGGACGAGTCCATCGAGGTCCGGAAGGTCCGGACCCGCTACAAGCTCGGCGACAAGTTCGACGGCGGCGCCTCGCTGCAATACGCCGCGGTCCTCGGGCCCCTCGTCGGCGTCGGCGCCAGCTACTTCCGCAAGATCGGCGACGTCTACCGCGGCGTCGACCCCTTGGTGAAGGCGAAGCTCGAGGACGAGACCGACCAGGAAGCCCTGAACGGCGAGCTCCAGCTCGGCTACAGCACCGTCGCGCTCTACCAGCAGAAGCGCTTCGCGGTGCCCTTCGAGATCAAGGCGACCTATCTGAAGCAGGTGGCCAGCCGCCACATACCGGTCACGGACTTAGCCCAGTTCGACCTGAACCTCTTCTTCTAATCACGAGGCCTTCGATGCTAAACAATAAACTGTTTATTGCCGCGACGCTCGCCGCCCTTTGCACGACCACCCTGGCCTGCCGTCCGGGCCGGATCGACAGGAAGCTCGTCGCGACCGAGCAGGCGCACGGCCGCCTGGCGCTCCCGGCCCCGGGCGACGCCAACGCGCCGCTTGATCTCAGCGGCCAGGAGCTCGACGTCAGTTACGGCGGGAACCTCCTGCTCTGGAACCCGGCGGTGACGCCGGCCCAGATCGGCGCGATCTCCGACGCCTCGGTGAACGGCCGCCTCGCCAAGGCCGAGCACATGCGGTTTCGCAAGGAAGTCCTGGCGCCGCTCGACGCGGCCGTCGCCGAGAAGGCCGGCGAGATCGACGCCAACACCGCGGCGATCAACACCGCCGTCGTCAACAAACGCAACTCGCCCGAGGCCCGCGCCCTCAAGATCGGCCTGGCCGCCCAGTGGTTCGACCAGAGCGTGACGAACCTCGTCGCCGACCAGGCCTTGGGCGAGCCCCAGGCGGCCGCGGCGCGCGACACCTTCAAAGCCTATTGCGAGTACAAGCTCTATGAGTTCGCGGTGAGCCGCCTCGCCCAGTTCGACTACGCGCAGCGGCCGTCGCCGCTCGAGATGTGCGAGGGCTACTACAAGGACCGCGGCATGTTCGCCGCTGACGCCCCCGCCTGCCGTAGCGCCGCCGAGCTCGGCCAGGATCGCGCCAACTACTTCGCCTGCATCTGGGGCGACGGCGTCTTCCGCAGCCAGACCTTCGCCGCCCTCGCGGCGAGCGCCGGCGACGGGGCGACCTGCGACAAGAGCGGCGCCAAGCGCGCCGACGCGTTCAAGGCATGGCTCGCCAGCGGCTTGCTCCGGCGCCTCGCCTTCGACAACGACGTGAAGCCGATCGACAACCGGACCTACGCCCAGCTCTTCGAGGACGCGCTCCTCGGCGGCAAGGCCCTCAACATGACCAAGATCTCGCTCAAGAAAGCCGCGGACGGCACGCCGGCCTACCCCGACGTCAAAAGCTGCAAGGCCGTCGTCATGCGCGCGGACTTGGGCGCCGCCGTCGCGGGCGCCGCGGGCTGGCAGCAGTCCGAGCTCAAGGACCTCAAGCTGATCGGCGAGTCCGACGCCGCCCAGGGGACGGCCTCGAAATTCAGCCTCTTCGCCACGGGTGACGGCGCCGCGCCCGAGGCCCTCGCCGCCCGTCAGAACCTCGCGAGCAAGCTCCGCCTCTACGCCGAGCGCAACACCGGCCAGGTCCAGCTCGGCGACGGCGCCGTCCTCGACAACGTCCTCGTCAGCGCCGACGATGGCTTTTTCAACCAGCCGGTCGGCGCGACCATCTCGGCCAACAGGGAAAACACCGACAAGGCCCAGATCGACCCCGACCTGAAGCGCATCTTCGATGTTGACGAGAACATTAAACCATTGGATTTACTTGAAAAAAACCGCGAACTCCAGGCGGAGCTCGCCGCCGCGCAGGCGCACCGCGCCGCCGAGGACGCCAACGGCAACTTGCTCTTCGACAAGATCACGGACCAAAACCAGAACGGCATCCACTCGATCACCTCGCCCGGCGCGGTGACGCTCTCCCGCAAGCTGACGCTGGCGATCCACGCCCAGGTCGACCGGGCCGAGGTGCGGCTCTCCTTCGGCGGCGTGAAGATCCAGGTGCGCGGCTGCGTCAACCTCGTCGAGGGCGCCGGGTTCGGCTGCCCGAGCCTGGACCTGGCGCCCGAGCTTCAGGT
>JAYVWD010000282.1:0-4943 GCA_043786345.1 Pseudomonadota bacterium | reverse complement strand
CGTCACCGAGGCCGACCTCTACACGCTGCCGCAGCCGCTCTATCTGCCCGGTCTCATGGCGATTTATGGCCTGCCGCTGGAACAGCTCAAGGACCCGCCGTTCAACCCGCGCCTGCCCATCGCGCTCGCCGGGAACGAGGACATCTTCGCGGTCATCGCGAAGAAGGACCTCCTCGTCCACCACCCCTATGAGAGCTTCTACGCCGTCACGGAGTTTCTGACCTCGGCCGCGCTCGACCCGCACGTCCTCGCGATCAAGGTCACGCTCTACCGCTCGGCCGGCGACTCGCCGATCATCGACGCGCTGATCACGGCCGCCGAGAACGGCAAGCAGGTCACCGCCGTCATCGAGCTCAAGGCCCGCTTCGACGAGAAGAACAACATCTCCTGGGCGCGGCGCCTCGAGCGCGCCGGCGTCAACGTCGTGTTCGGCTTCGTCGGCCTCAAGACGCACGCGAAGATGGCGCTCGTCGTGCGGCGCGAGAAGACCCGGCTGATGCGCTACGTGCACCTATCCACCGGCAACTACAACTCGAGCACGGCGAAGCTCTACACGGACCTCGGCATCTTCTCGTCCGACGACGGGCTCGGGCGGGACGTGGCGATAATCTTCAATCTGATCACGGGCTTCGATGTCCTGACGGGCAGCAACCGCATCAAGGACAGCGCCATCGTCGGCAAGCTCAACAAGCTCGCCATGGCGCCGGTCAACGTGCGCTCCGCGTTCATCGGCCAAATCGAGAACGAGATCGAGGCCGTGAAACGCACCGGCACCGGCTTCATCATGGCCAAGGTGAACTCGCTCGTCGACAAGGACGTGATCGACGCGCTTTACAAGGCCTCGCAGGCGGGCGTGCGGATCCAGCTGATCGTCCGCGGCATCTGCTGCCTGCGGCCCGGCATCCTCGGGATCAGCCACAACATCGAGGTCATCTCGATCGTGGACCGGTTCCTCGAGCACAGCCGTATCTACTACTTCCAGAACGGCGGGGAGCCGCGGGTCTTCATCTCGAGCGCCGACCTGATGCCGCGCAACATGGACCGGCGGATCGAGATCCTGATCCCCATCGAGAAGAGAAGCCTGCAAAAGCGCTTGATCAACGAGATCTTACACACCTGCTGGTCGGACAACGTCAAAGCGCGGATCCTGCATGCGGACGGGAAGTACACGCGCCGGCGGCCGGCGCCGGGGCAACCGGAGATCCGGTCGCAGTCGCGTTTCATGGAGATCGCCCGCGAGGGGGGCATCCAGTCGATGCCCTACGAGATCGCGATCCGGCACATCCCGGCGCGGAAGCAGGGTCTGCGGCCGATCGCGAAGAAGAAACGGGACAAGGACAAGGTCAAGGGCGCGCCGGAATCCATGCCCGCATCCCAGTCCCAGGCCGTCGCGAAGGCCCCGGCACCGGCCGCCGCCCCGGAAGCGGCGCCGCCCACCGCCGCCAAGAACGAGCCCGCGGACGGGATCTCCTGAGCGGAGCGCCCTCCTCATCCGGTCGGGCGCCGCCGCCGCCGGGCGGAAGCAAAGGGTAGGCAACGACCGGCCCGCGCGCTACCCTGCGGGCAGGACCCCTGCATCCTTCGCGAGAACTTCAAGGACCTTTGAGGAGGCCGTCATGATTTCCTTTGCCAAGCGCTCGTCGCTCGCGCTGCTCACCGCGTGTTTCATCGGGGAGGGCGTCGCCTCGGCGATGGCCTACGAGTCGGCGCGCCTTTCGGTCTATCGCCGCGGCGAGGCGCTCTTCGGCGACGAATTCCTCGCCCTCAACGAGCAGATCGTCGACTACCTCGCGACCCTGCGGCGGCCGACCGGCCCGCTCGAGCGCATCGTCTACGACTGCAACGTCAAGAGCCGCAGCATCGAGCCCTCGGTCATCCGGATCGGCGGGACCGATCCGGGCGGTTCATCGTACGTGCCGGTGACGATGGTTTACGACATCAAGGACTGCGTCGAGCGCCTCGAGCCCTGAGCCGCCCGAACACGGGCCCGGTCAGAAGCGGTAGATCAACCCGAGCGGGATCGACGTGCTCTTCTGGTAGTAGGCCCCCGGCTGCTCGGAGGCGGCGTCCGAGCCGCGCGAGGCCTTCTTGTAGATGAGGCCGGTCGAGACCGTGAGGGCGTAGTAGCCCGTGACCTCCTTGCCGTGGCGCTCGGTCTTCGGGAGGAAGCCGAACTGGCCGCCGGCCGAATACTGGACGTAAGGGTCGAGGCCGTCCAGGCCGGCCATGATCTTGGCGAGGTCGATCGTGCCGAAGCCGGCGAGGCTCCCGTCCCCGCGGCCGCCCTGGCCGATGGCCGCCGGCTGGTTGTGGTAACCGATCATCGCGTTGGCGGTGTCCGTCATGTTGATGATCGCGCCCGCGCTCACGGCGAGGGTCGAGTGGGCGTCGAGGGTCTTTTCCTTGAGCTCGACGATCGAGAACTGCTTCGCGGTCTTGTCGGCCTTGGTGTACCGGATGTCGCCGAGGATGCGGAACTTGGAGGAAAGGCCGATCTGCGCGCCGGCCGTGAACTGGCCGAAGGGATTGACGAGGGAGCTTTCCGAGCCGCCGCCGCCGCCCGCCGGCGCGGCGCCTTCACCGCCGCCGGCGGCGCCCGCCGCGATGCCGCCGAGGAGCTTGATCTCCGGCTTGAGCTCGGTCTTCGAGAGGAACGCGAAGGACCCGCCGACGGCGAAGCGCCCCGGCACGACGTCGAAGCGCAGGCCGAGGTTGGCGGTGGTCTGGGAGAGCTTGCCCTTGATCTCGATCAGCTCGGCGCCGCCGCTCGACGGCGTGCCGTGCAGGTCGAAGCTCGCCCCGAGGTTCGTAAAGTTGATGCCGACGCCGATCTGCTTCGTGATGCGGAAACCGGCGACCAGGTGCGCGTAGCCGTCGAGGGTGCCCTTACCCTTGAAGTCGATGTAGTTGAGCGTGTTGAAGATCAGGACCGGGATGCGCTTCACCTCGACGTCCTTACCGAGGCCGACGCCCGGGACGAAGAAGCCGCCGACGCCGAAGCGGGCGTTGAGCTTGTAGATGAAGCTCGGCAGGCCCAAGGGGAGCCCGAGGCCGCTGTCGGACTGGTTGACGGTCGCGAAGCCCGGGTAGCGGATCATCAGGGTGTCGGAGTGGTAGAGCGTGCCGTTGGACTCGATCGAGGTGCGCTCGATGAAGGCGGCGTTGGCCGGGTTGACCTCGGCCGCGGCCGGGCTCGACAGGGCCGCGCCGGCGCCGCCGATGAGCTCGCTGGTGCCGCCGCTGAACTGGGCGCGCGCACTACCGGCGGCGAAGGACGCCAGGACGGCGAGGAGGACGACGGGCGAACGGCGCGCGTGCAGCATGCGGATCCCAAGGTCTCGGGTGGAAGCTTTGGGAATTTTAGCAGAACGTTCGGCGGGATCCAACGCTCAGTTGAGCGTGAAGTCCTTGACGACCACGGTGATGACGAGCTCGCCCACGGCCTTGCCGAGGCTCGCGGCGTCGCCCTTGAGGAAACCCTGCAGAAGCTTTCCTTTGATCTGGATGTAGGGAATCATGATCGGCCGTGTATTCCACTTGAACTCGAGGGAGTCGATGGCGCCGCCGAGGTTGGCGGGTACGCCGTCGAAGCCTTCCGCCGTCATCTTCCAGTGGATGATGCTCTCGAGCTTGTCTTTGCCGACGATCCCCGCATTGCTATAGCTCGCGTGGTGGTCGAGGACCACCACGTGGAACTTCCCCGCCTTCTGGATGTGCTCGCCGCCGGCGTCGCCGCTGAGGGTGGTCTCGAAGACCTTGTCGTAGCCCTTGTACTTCTCGGGGTTTTGGACGATGGGGCCGAGGAGCACCGGGCGCGCGGGCTCGAAGGAGGCGCCGAGGAAGCTCTTGAGCTTGAGGACGTATCCGTCGTGCTCGATGGCCGCGAGGGGGTTGGCCGCGCCGCTGCCGGAGGCCGCCGGGGCGGCGCCGCCACCGAGGCCGCCGGCGCCGCCGCCGTTGAGCAGCGCCGCGATGTCTACCGTCAACCCGAGGCACTGGATCTCGGCCTGGGGGAGCTTGAAGGAGAAGTTCGACAGGATCTGGCCCGAGAAGTCGCCGTTACAGACGCCGACGCCGGCCGCGGTCTCGATGTTCATCAGATAGGTGACCGAGGCGACCGGCGTCGGCGCCTCTGCCTGGCCGCTGAGGCCGTTGCCGCCTGAATTCTTGAGCTGCTCGAGGAGCGTCGCCGCCGGCTTCGACTCGGTGTTGCCCGGGCTCTTGAAGACCTTTTCGTCCGAATCGTCGCACGCGGCCGCGCCGAGGGCGAGGACGGCGACGAGCGCGGGGACGGCGAGGATCCGGAATTTGGCGGGCATCGCAGGCATATCAGGTGTTTCCGTCTTTCTTCAGGTTCATGATCCCGTTGATCGCGGTCTTGAGCAGCCCGGAAATGACGTCCTGGAGCTTGTTCTTGATGGCGTCGTCCCCGACCCCGAGGGAGTGGATGTTGGCGTCGACGAACGCGTCCAGGTAGATGTCCCCGGCGTGCGGCGTCGCGACGACGAGGGCCTCGAAGTTCTTGAGCAGCGACTTCTCGAAGACCTGGTCCTCGGTGGTCTTCACGTGCGCGGCGAGCTTGCCGTCGAAGACCTGCGCCCCGACCTCGATGGTGTTGTCGATGTCGACGATGCCCGTCGCCTTGATGTTGATCTTCATGCCGAAGTGGAACTTGGCGACGTCGAACTTCGGGTCCTCGATGATGTTGAGCTCGAGCTTGATGGGGCCGCCTGCTTTGCCGACGGAATCAGGGAGCGCGATCAGGCCCTTGCCGTCGCCGGCCGCGTCCTTCTTCGCCTGGAGCTTGTCGCCGACGAGGCCGGCCAGGTCGAGCAGGTTCTTGTTGAGCCAGAGCTCGGTGCGGAGGCCGAAGTGGATGACCTTGTTCGCCTTGTCGTTTTGGCCGCTGTCCAGGCCGAGGAACTGGAATTTATCGATGTCGC
>JAYVWD010000281.1:0-1572 GCA_043786345.1 Pseudomonadota bacterium | reverse complement strand
TCGTCGGGTTCTCGGCGACCCTCCGCCCCTTCGACTTCTATGCGCGCCTGTCGGGCTTCGACTTGGACAAGCTCGCGACGGCGGCCTTCCCCTCGCCCTTTCCGCCGGCGAACCGCAAGGTCCTGGTGATCCCGCAGGTCTCGACCAAGCTCCGCGACCGCGGGCGCAACCTCGGCAAGATCGCCGACGCCATCGGCCGCCTGATCCAGGTGCGGCCGGGCAATTACGTCGCCTTTTTCCCGAGTTTCCAGTTCTTGAGCGACGTCGCGGCGAAGATCCAGGCGCCCGGCTTCGAGGTCCTGCGCCAGGCGCCCGGCATGTCGCGCGCCGACACCGGCAAGATCATCGAGCGGCTGCGGGTGGGCGGGCCGCCGGCGCTCGTGCTCGGGGTGCAGGGCGGCTCCCTTTCCGAAGGGATCGACTACCCCGGCGAGCAGCTGATCGGCGCGATCATCGTCGGGCCGGCCCTGCCGAGCTGCGACGTGCCGCGCGAGCTCCTGCGCGCGTACTATGACAAGGCGTACGGCAACGGGAACGACTACGCCTACACCTATCCCGCCATGGCCAAGGTCGTCCAGGCCGCCGGTCGCGTGATCCGCACCGACACGGACCGCGGCCTGATCGTGCTGATGGACGCGCGGTTCGTCGAGCCCCGCTACAGCGCCCTCCTGCCCGGCGACTGGTTCGAGGGCTCGGTGAAGGAGCTGGTGAGCGCGCAGATCCTGCGCGACGTCGGCACGTTCTGGGAGGCCGGCGATGCGCCTGGATGAGCTCGGCGTGATGATCTTCGACGCGCAGACGACGGCGGCGTCGCCGAAGCAGGGGCGGCTGCTCGAGCTCGCCTGGCGGCTCGGCGAATCCCCCGTGGAATCGCGGGTCATCCGCGCCGGGGGCGCCGAGGGCGCCGACGTCAAGGTCGCGGGGCGCATCCTGCGCATGACCGGGATCACGCCGGCCGAGATCGAGGCGGGGGTGAGCGAGGCGGAGCTGTTCGCCCTCCTGGCGCCGGCCGTGGCGGGCGGCCCACGGATCGCCGTCATCCACTTCGCGACCTTCGAGGCGCGGTTCCTCGAGGACCTGTGGCGGCGCCACGCCGGCGCCGCCTTTCCGCTCGAGATCCTTTGCACGCACGCCGTCGCCCGGCGCCTCTTTCCGAAGCTCCCGAGCCGCTCCCTGCGCGCGATCGCCGGGTTTTTCGGCGCCCAAGTGGAGCATTTGAAGCGCGCCCCCGGCCACGTCGAGGCGACGGCGTTCATCTGGACGCGGCTCCGGCAGGAGCTCGCGACGCAAGGGGTCACGACCCTCGCCGAGCTGCGCGCCTGGCTCGCGCAAAAGGCGCCGCGCGCCGCCGGCCCGCGGCAGTTTCCGCTCGAGCGCGCGCTCCGGCTCGGGCTGCCGGACGCGCCGGGCGTCTATCGCCTGCTCGGGCCCTCGGGGCAGGTGCTCTACGTCGGCAAGGCGACCTCGCTAAGGTCGCGCGTAAACAGCTATTTCCGCCAGCGCCGCGGCTTGGGCTCGCCCAAGAACGAGCTGTTGACGCAGGTCGTCGGCCTCGAGGCGACGGCCTGCGAG
>JAYVWD010000280.1:0-7614 GCA_043786345.1 Pseudomonadota bacterium | reverse complement strand
GGTGGCGGTGGCGGCGGTGGCGGCGGTGGCGGCGGTGGCGGCGGTGGACGCGGCGGTGAAGGCGGCGGCAACTGGTAGGCCAGGCTGCATTTTCCGCCGTTTGACGGGAAAAATCCGAACGCGCCCGGGATCCGCCCGGGCGCGTTTTCATTTAGAGCCCAATTCGTCTAAAATAATCCCACAGCGACTCAACCCCAGCTCTCGGGAGATCGATCGTGATCAAGAACCGGCTCCTCGCCGCCTTCGGCCTCTGCACGGCGTTCCTCGTCTCCGCGGCGGCGCAGGCCGAGACCATCAAGTGCAAGATCGAGGAGAGCCGCACCGTCTTCCAGCTGGACTACACCGGCAACAAGGGCAACGTCTCCATCGGCACGCTCACCTCGGCGCCCAAGCTGGCCTACAAGAACGTCTCGGTCGCCTTCGACGCCGAGAACAAGGCCATCTTCGCCGAAGCGCTCCCGTCCCAGCTCGTCACCAAATCGGCGGCGACGAAGTGCGCGCTGGTCCGCAACGGCTACCGCCTCACCCTTCAGCCGAAGGACAACAAGGGCGCGTACATGGGCCAGGTCGAGATCGTCCCGAACTACGCGCCCCCGGCCTCGGGCGACTGCAAAGGCTTTCCGCCACCGGACAATGGCAACGAGTCGACGTTCGAGAACGTCTTCTGCAAGAAGAGCTGATCTTCACGTGCTCTCAGGAGCATGGGAAACGGGGGGCGCCGTCATCGGACGGCGCCCCTCGCGCCATTTGGGGGGATGGGCTCGGCTCCCACCTGGGTGGTGCCTGGGCATACGCTTAGGCTGCCGCTGAGGCCGACGCCTAAGCAGAGGCTGAGGCGCGCCGCCCACGCCGCACGCTGACGGGGCGGGTCGGCGGGGAGGCTTAGGTCTTTACGCGGTCGCGGCGGCGGACCTCCTTGTGGATTTTTTTCCATTTCTTTCGCTCTTCGGAGGCGGCGGAGGCATCGCGGCGGCGCGCCTGCCAGGCCTGCTCGCGCCGGAGCTTTTGCCAGGAGGCGAGGCGCTCGGCCGAAAGCGCGCCGGCGGCGAGGGCCGCGTTGACGGCGCACCCGGGCTCCTGCTCATGGGCGCAGTTGGAGAAGTGGCAGGCCACCTCGAGCTCCTCCAGATCGGAAAAGACCTCGCGCAGGCCCTCGTCGGCGTCCCAGGGCGCCAGCTCGCGCATCCCCGGCGTGTCG
This sequence comes from Pseudomonadota bacterium, assembly GCA_043786345.1. Taxonomy (GTDB): domain Bacteria; phylum Bdellovibrionota_B; class Oligoflexia; order Oligoflexales; family CAIYRB01; genus JANOTL01. The sequence goes on along the minus strand of JAYVWD010000280.1, from coordinate 6,416 downwards.
ATGAGCATGCTCCCGTCGGGCAGCAGAAGAAGCTCGCGCGCCGTCGTCGTGTGGCGGCCTTTTTCGTCGGCGGCGCGGGTGGCCTGGGTCACGAGGCGCTCGCCCCCGATCAGGTTGTTGATGAGCGTCGATTTGCCGACGCCCGACGACCCGACGCAGGCGACGGTCCGCCCCGCCCCGCACAGGCGCCGGACCTCGGCCATTCCCGCGCCCGTCGTGCCGCTGGCCGCGACCACCGGCACGCCCGGCGCCGCGAGCTGCGCCCGCGCGACGTAGGGCGCCGTGTCCGGATGGAGGTCGGCCTTGGTCAGGACGACGACCGGGAGCGCGCCGCCCGTCCAGACGCTGGCGAGGTAGCGCTCGATGCGCCGCTCGTTGAAGTCCGCGCCGAGCGCGACCACGATGAAGACCGTGTCCACGTTCGCCGCGATCACCTGCGCCGCCGTGCCGCCGCCGACGGCCTGGCGCACGAGCTTCGACCGCCGCGGGAGCACGCGCTCGAGCAGCGACCAGCCCTCCTCCGCCCTGCGGGCTATGGCGGGCAGGCCCGAATTTGCAAGGTATCCGGTTGCTTTGCTGAGGACGACGAAGTCGCCCGCCGCCGGCAGCTCGGCGGCGTCGGTCAGCTCGTGCATCAGCCGTCCGCGCGGCTTCGCCCAGACCGGGTCGCCCGGTCCGACCTGGACGAGCGCACCGCTTCTCTGGACCTGAATCACGCGCCCGACGCGCCCCTCGCGGAGCTCGTCCGGCGTCACGTTTTTTTCGAAAAAGGGATCAAAACCGAATGTTTGAAGAAACATTACGCGGAGCTCCGTGCAAAAAAATGCGGGGCGTTTTTTAGGAATAACGTCGCGATTTGCTACGGAATGATCCGGGAAGCGGACTAAAAGCTCTGGGGGGATGCGAAGGAGAGCAGGGCCTTAAACGGCCACCCCGAGACCATTCCTCGAGTTTGTGACATTCATGGCGTCCTCCTCGTATTGAATGGTTGGGTTCAGGGAAAAAGTGCCGGTCGCAAAATAGCCGAAGACCGTCACTCCGTCAAATCCGGGGACGGGTCGCCGCCGAGTTCCGGCATCCCGGTATCCGGCCCGGGGACCTGGGGGAGCGAGTCGCCGTCCGGTCCGACGACGTTGGGCAAGCCGCTGCCGCCGGGCTCGAAGGTGGACTGGTCTTCGAGGATCGTCTCGTCGTCGACCTTCGGGCCGGAGCCGCCGCCGGCGTTCGCGCCGTCCATCGGGTCGGCGAAGAGGTCGTCGGACGCCTCCTTTGGCTCGTCGCCGAGCTTGGGTCGGCTCGCGTCCGCGGCCGAGCCGGCGCCGGCGTCCTTCGGGTCGGCGGAGTGGTCGACGTCGTCCGGCGGCGCGGCGGCGCCGGCGCCGGATTCCTCGCCTTCGACCTGCGGATAAGCGCCGATCGAGACGCCGTCGTCCTCGTCGCCGCTGCAGCGCGCGGCCATCAGCACGAGCGTCGAGGCACCTATCGCGAGCGCGGAAAGTTGGCGACGCATCGCTCTGACTCCTCTCGATTTCCTAGGGGTACGATTGGCCATATTACCGCGTGGACAATATACTTGACTACGCCAAGGAATGGTCCTTTACTGATTAGAGCGCCATTCTCGACGAGCGCTTTTCACTCCGGAAACGGATGACGAAAAGGGACACCAGGTGGAAGACCCTTTCCCGCACCGAAGATCCAGCGCGCCGGCGGCGCGCGTGGATTCCAACAGCGAGGAGTGGTAGCGCGTGCGCTCCCCCCTCGCCACGGCCACCACCGCCGCACTGCTGACGCTGCCCCGCGCCCTCGCCGCGCCCAGCGTCGAGCCGGTCCCCGAATACGCTCCCGTTCAAGCCGTCCTCCTCTCCGAGGATCTGTTCACCGCGGGCTACCATGGCCCCGAGCTCCTGGCCGAGATCGAGGCCGCCAATGCGGAACCCTGGATCATCACGGCCGAGCCCCGCAAGCGGGTCGACCTCGAGGCCTCCCTCGCCGAAGCCGGCGTGAGGCCCCAGCAGCTCGCCGCCGCCGCCTTTTTCCACGTGCCCCACGGCAACCTCTGGCTCCGCGACTACGGCCCCGTCATGACGGCCGAGCACGGCCCGACGGGGAAGACCCTGGCCTTCGTGGACCTCAAGTACGGCGGGGCAGGCGTTGACGACGACTTTCCGCGCGCGCTCGCCAAGCTCTTCGCCGTTCCCACGAGCTACGTGCCCGTCCTGGTCGACGGCGGGAATCTTTTGACCGCCGGCGATTTTTGTTTCACGAGCGTCACGAAAATGGCATCGAGTGGTGAGCTCGAAGCGGGGCCGCTCGCCCTCGCGAAACGCCAGGGCGCCGCGCTCGGCTGCCGGAAGGTCCTCGTGGTGCGCGACCCGCCGCACGAGCACGTCGACATGTGGGCCAAGGTCGTCGCGCGCGACACGGTGCTGGTGAACGAACTTTCCGCGGACACGTTGAAGCTGGTGGAAGCGCAGTACGGACATATCCCGGCGGACGTCGCGGAGCTCGGGGCCCGGCTCGACGGCGGCGCGCGCCAGCTCGCGGAAGCCGGCCTCAAGGTCGAGCGCCTGCCCATGCCCCTGCCTTACCGCGGGGCCTTCCGGACCTTCGCCAACGCGGTACTGGTGAACGGCACCGCGATCGTGCCGTCGTTCCGGCGTTTCGGCTGGGGCTACGACGATTATCCCGACGTCAAGCTCGAGGCCGCGTACGAGGCTTCGGCGCGGCGCCTCTATGAGCGGCATGGCTTCCGCGTCCGCTTCGTCAACGCCGACGGGTTGATCTTCAACGGCGGCGGCTTCCACTGCGTTTTACTGCAAATCCCCGCGCTGGCGGGGATCACGAAAGGACATTGACACTTTGGCCGAGCACGTAAACCTCTACGATCGCGCGAAGTATTACGACGTCATCTTCAAGCGCGACGTGACCAGGGAGGTCAAGTTCGTCGAGGACGCCTACGCCAAATTCAGCGGGCCGGCCGGCGGCAAGGTCCACAACGTCCTCGACGTGGCGTGCGGACCGGGCTATCACGCCCGCGCCTTCGCCGATCGAGGCACCCCCGCGTATGCCCTCGACCTGCGCGGCGAGATGCTCCGCCACGGCGACGAGGACGCCAGGAAGGACGGGACGAACACCGACCTGATTCACTGGCTCGAAGCCGACATGCGGTCCTTCAAGCTGCCGAAGCCGGTGGATGCGGCCTTCGTCATGTTCGACGGCCTGGACTGCCTGCTGACCAACGAGGACCTGATCGCCCACTTCAAGGCCGTCGGCGCCAACCTGACGCCGCGCGGGATCTACGTCGTCGACCTGAGCCACCCGAAAGAGGTCTCGTTCGGCCACTACAAGCGCTTCCACTACTCGGGCAACCGGGACGGCGTCCAGGTGGACATCCACTGGGCCATCAATGACCCTAAATACGACCTCGCCACCGGCATCGCCAAAAATGTCGGCCTCGAGCTGCGCGTCAACGACCACGGCAAAGAAATCGTCGTGCGCGACTACGCCGACGAACGCCTCATGTACCCGCAGGAGGTCAACCTCCTGGCACAGCTCTCGCAATCGTTGAAGGTCGTCGAGTGGTTCGGCGATTTCGACATCCATCAACCGCTCGATCATTCGGACAAGTCCGAACGGATGATCGCGGTTTTGCAGAAGGTCGGGTGACAAGGATGGTCATGAGGGGTGTCAAGGCGCAGGTCCTGCCCGCGTCGAAACCGGTGCGCGACAACTGGACGCACTTCGTCTCGCCGAAGCTCGAGCCCCGGATCCGCCCGGAAAAGGGCGGCTATGGCGTGTTCGCGGTGGAGACGGTCCAGCCTGGCGAGCTGCTCGTGATGTGGGGCGGGGTCGTCCTGCCGGGCGAGAAGCTCGGGGAACTGACGCCCGTGGCGCGCCGCCACAGCATCCAGGTCGAGGACAACCTCTTCCTCGCGCCCGTCGAGGTCCCGGAGCCGGGCGACTACGTAAACCACTCGTGCGACCCCAGTGCCGGACTTTTCGGGCAAGCCGGGCTGGTCGCCATGCGGCTCATCATGCCGGGCGAAGAGGTCTGCTACGACTATGCGATGTCGGACGGCTGCCCGTATGACGAGTTCGAATGCTCCTGCCGCTCGGACGATTGCCGCGGCCGGATCACGGGTAACGACTGGATGATCCACGCGCTGCAGGAACGCTACAGCGGCTTCTACTCGCCGTACCTTCAGCGGCGGATCAACGCCATGAAAGCCCGCGAGGAGCAGGGACGCCGTACCGGACATCGGGCGCTTACGCCCAACCGTTTCTTCGAAGTGCCGACCTGAAGCGCCGCGAGCCCCTTTAGACGAAAATCGAAGGACCCGAAAGGACCGGACCGTGGAGACCACGGCCGGACCCGGGAGTCGATTCCGCCCAAATTGGCGCGTCGATCACTTGGCCTTTTTGGCCTTCTTCTTCTTCTTGCCGCCCTTCTTCTTCTTCTTGTCGCTGCCGTCTTCCGAGGAGCCGCTGTCTTCGCCGCCGCTCATTTCGTCGCCACTGGCCTGCTCTTTATCGCCGCCGGCACAGCCGACGCCCTGCCAGACCAGGCCGAGGGAGAGAACAAGCATCGCTGCACGAAGGGCGGAACCAATCCCGAGTCGCATAAATGACCTCCAAAGATCACAGTTAGTGCCCTCTCCATCGGCAATGCCGCCTTGACCTAAAATCCTTTCGCACTCCCGGCGCGCGCGGCGGCGGCGGTTATCCGCTTGGGGGATTCCGCAAAAAAGGGCTAAAAAGGCCCGGCGTGGCCGAGCTCTCCCGATTTGCGAAAAGGCGAACGAACATGAAAAACGCCGTGACCCGAAACCCCGCGACCGGCGCCATTCTGCGCGAGTACCCGGCGCACGGCCCGGCGGCGCGCCGGGCCATTCTGGATTCTTCGCGCGAGGCGCAGCGCCTTTGGGCGCGCGCCTCGGTCCCAGAGCGCGCCGCCGCGCTCGCGCGCCTCGCCGCCGTCCTGCGCGCGCGGCGGGACGAGCTCGCCGCGCTCGCGACGACGGAGATGGGCAAGCCGCTGGCGCAGTCCGTGAAAGAGGTCTTGAAGTGCGCCGCCGCCTGCGATTACTACGCGGACCAGGCCGTCGCGATGCTCGCCGACGCGCCGGTCGCGGGCGGGCCGAACGGCGCGACCGAGCTCATCGCCTTCCGGCCGCTCGGCACGGTGTTGGCGATCATGCCGTGGAACTTCCCGTTCTGGCAGGTCATCCGCTGCGCCGCCCCGGCGCTGGCGGCGGGCAACGCCGTGGTCCTGAAGCACGCCGACAACACCACGGGCTCGGCTTACGCGCTGGAGCGCGCGTTTTTGGCGGCGAAGTTCCCCGAGCACCTCTTTCAGGTCGTCGTCGCGGATCACGACGAGATCAAGAGCGTCATCACGGACGACGTCGTGCGGGCCGTGTCGCTGACGGGGAGCGAGCGGGCCGGGGCCTCGGTCGCGGCGCTCGCCGGGCAATCCCTGAAAAAGACGGTGCTCGAGCTCGGCGGCAGCGACGCCTACCTCGTGCTCGCCGATGCCGACGTCGAGCACGCGGCCCGGATCTGCGTCGACGCGCGGCTGGTCAACAACGGCCAGAGCTGCATCGCGGCGAAGCGCTTCATCGTCGAGGCCCCGGTCTACGACGCGTTTCGCGAGGCGTTTTTGGCGCTTTGCCGCGCCAAACGCCTCGGCGACCCGCAGCGCGCGGACACCGACGTCGGGCCGCTCGCCAAGGCCGACATCCGCGCCGCGGTCGCGAGGCAGGTCGACGCGAGCGTCGCGAAAGGCGCGCGGCTGTTGCTCGGCGGCAGCGGCGACGGCGACCACCGGGCGCGGGACGGGCTGTCGCCCGAGGGCTACTATTATCCCGTAACGGTCCTGGACGGCGTGACGCCGGGCATGCCGGCCTTCGACGAGGAGGTCTTCGGCCCCGCCGCGGCCCTGATCCGCGCGAAGGACGCGGCCGAGGCCGTGGCGCTCGCGAACGCCAGCCGCTACGGCTTGGGCGGCGCGATCTTCAGCCGCGACGTGGAGCGCGCGACGCGGCTGGCGCGCGACGAGCTCGAGGCCGGCTTCGTCGTCGTCAACGGGCAGGTCGCCTCGGACCCGCGCCTGCCGTTCGGCGGCATCAAGCAGTCGGGCTACGGGCGCGAGCTCGGGCTCTTCGGCCTGCGCGAATTCGTCAACGTGAAGACCGTGGTGGCGCATGCTCCAGCGTCTGCCCCCGGCTGAAGAAGGCCTCCTCGCCAAAAAAACCGCGGCCCCCGGATGGCTCCGGGCGACGCTGGCGGCCGTGAAAAGGTAGCCGCGCGCTAGGGCGCTGTCCGGCAAATCCTCCGTTAATGCAGCGCGTTGTATCGCAAGGGCGTTCGTCTTGCGACGCGATTCGAAATGGAGGTCGCCATGCACCGTCACGCCC
>JAYVWD010000279.1:0-4233 GCA_043786345.1 Pseudomonadota bacterium | reverse complement strand
TCTGCGCGCTGTTGTTCACGAGCTTAAGCAGGCGCTGCGCGGCGGCGCGGTCGGTCGCCGTGATGCCTTCGTTTTTGTTGTATTTCACCAGGATCTGACGGGCGTCGAGGTACTTGCCCATCTTCATATAGATCATCGCGAGCGAGTAAACCGGCTCGAAGCAGGATTGGCAGTAATCCGTCGCCCGCGCGTAGGTTTTGGCGGCCATCGCCGGGCGCTTGGTCTTCTCATAGACGCGCGCCAACTCGAGATAGCTGGGGAAGAACGTCGGGTTCTCGTCGAGCGCCTCCTTGAACCAGCTGGTCGCCTGCGTCAGCTGGTGGAGGCGGACGTGCGCGTATCCGAGGTTGTGGTAGATGCGCTCTTTGTATTGATACTTGTCTTTATCCGCCTGTTTCAGCATGGCGGTGAGGAGCGAGGCGGCCTTGTTGAAGTCGCCGTTCTCGATGTAGCCCGAGGAGAGGTTGAGGGCGATCGCGATGGAGTGCTCCTCCTTGTACGCCCTCATGAAGTGGGTGACGGCCCGATTCGGGTTTTTGAGCGCGAGCTGGGTCAGGCCCATGAGATTATTGAGGGCGGCGTCGTCCGGCGACCCGCGCAGCAGGTCGCGCAAGGTTTTAAGGGCCTGATCGGGCTTGCCAGTGTCGAGCGCGTTGCGTACCAAAGCCTTCTGGGACTCGATGACTTCCTTGTCCCGGGTGCCCGCGTCCGCCTGATCCGCCAGGGTTTGACAGCCCTGGAGCACGGAGGATAGACTGGCTATTAATAGCAAGCTGCGAAGAGCATTGGCGAAAATGGTCGATTTCCGGGGGCTCGCGGGCATCCTTCGACCTCTTTGATTGGAACCGCCATGGATAACAGGGATCCCCTCGATTGTACCAAAACGGCCGCCGAACGGCGCGCCTTTGGCGACAAGTTGCGGGAGCTCCGTACCGGGCGGCGGCTCAGCGTCGAGGCGGTGGCGAATGCGACCCGCATTCAGGCCCGCTATATCCTGGCGCTCGAGAGCGGCGAGCTCGACAAGCTCCCCGGCGAGGTCTTTGCGCGCGGCTTCGTGCGCAACTTCGCCAAAGCCGTGCACGCCGAGGCGGATCAGGACGCGCTGGTCGCCGACTTCGGACGGGCCTGGAAGGGCGTGGCCGAGGCCGTCGCGCCGACTGAAATTGAGCCGGAAGCGTTAAAAAAACACGTCCAGAAGGTGCCTTCGGGCGACCGCCGCCACAAGGGGCGCGACAAGAGCGGCGCCGGGCACATCAAGGGGATCGTGACGTATCTCGCCGGGTTGGCGCTGATCGCGGTGACGGCCCTGACGGTGCGCTACGTCGTCGAGCACCGTGAAGCCGGCGGGGAGCGCGTGGCCGCGGCGCCGCCCGCCGTCGCCGTCGCGCCGGTCAAGGCGCCGCGGCCGGTCGTGGCGGCGAAGGCGCAAGAAATGCCGGAAACGCCGAGAGTTCCGCCCGTTCCCGCCGAGCCATCGGCACCGGTGGCCGCCAGCGCCCCCGAGCTCCAGGATGAGCCGGACGCCGACACGGCGTCGGAGCCTGCCGCGCCCGTCAAGGCCGTCAAGGCCGTCAAGGCCTTCGAGACCGCGCCGCCGACGCTGGTCGAGACCGCGGCCGTCGCGCCCCCCAAACCCGAGCCCGCGAAGGCGCCGCCCGCGCCCGTGAAGCCCGAACCGGTCCCTGTCGTCGTCGCCGTGGAGCCCGTGACGGCCCAGCCGACCCCCGCCCCCGCGGCCGAGGAAAACGCGAAACCCGCCGCGGTCGTTGCCGAATCCGCCCCCGCGGCCGAGGAAAACGCGAAGCCCGCCGCGGTCGTTGCCGAATCCGCGCCCGCTTCGGCCGAAGCCAAGCCGGAAGCCTCCGTCCCCGTCCCTGCCGGCGCGCAATCGCTCGAGATCACCGTGACCCGGGCGGTCCGCGTGCGGGTGGCCCTCGATTCCGGCCAAAGCGAGACCAAAGAGCTGAAACCCGACACCTATAAGCTGACTTTCAGCGATCAGGCCAATCTGTTGATCTACGACGCCGCCGCGCTCTCCATCAGCTACAACGGCCGCACCCTGGGGGACCTGGGCGGCAAGGGCCGCATCCGTCGCCTGAGCTTTCGCGCCCAGAAGCCCGAAGGCGCCGCGCCGTTCTGAGCGCGCCTCTAAAGTTTTGGCGTCGGGTTCCGAATCCTTCTTTGAAGGTCTTGTAGACCTGGCAGGGAGTAGCCGGACGGAGCTTGGAAAAGTGAGCTCTTACGGGGATGGAGGAGGCAAATCCCGAAAGGGTGCCTCGAGAGTGCGGGCCTACGAAGGGCCGGATCGCCAAGAGGGCGGTTCTTAAATCTCCTCACCAGCAACCCCCTCAAAGTATCCCGGAAGGGCGCGCTCCTCGGAGCGCGCCTTCTGCTTTTCACGGCTCGGTTAATTGTGTATTGATTCCGCGTGGAACCGACGACCCTGATCTCTCCCGAGGAGCTTTCCGCCCGGCGCGACGCGTGGGAGCGTGAGGGCGAGCGCGTGGCGTTCGTCCCGACCATGGGCGCGCTCCATGAGGGCCACCTAGCGCTCGTGCACGCCGCGCGCGGGCTCGGCGCCGAACGCGTCGTCGTCAGCATCTTCGTCAACCCGATCCAGTTCGGTCCCAACGAAGACTTCGAGAAGTACCCGCGCACCCTCAAGGGCGACCTCAAGCTCCTCACTCCGCTCAACGTCGATGCCGTCTTCCTGCCGAACGCGGCGATGATGTATCCGCCCGGCTTCCAGACCTTCCTCACCAACAAGGCGATGGCCGACGGGCTGTGCGGCGCCGCGCGCCCCGGGCACTTCGACGGCGTGCTCACCGTCGTCCTGAAGCTGTTCAACCTGGTCCGCCCGCACGTCGCGGTCTTTGGGAAGAAGGACTACCAGCAGTGGAAACTCATCGAGCGGATGGCGCTCGACCTCAATCTGAGCCTGCGGGTGTTCGGCGCCGAGACGACGCGCGAGCCCGACGGGCTCGCCATGAGCAGCCGTAATCGCTTCCTCTCGCCGGCCGAACGCATGCTGGCGACCCGCTTGAGCGCGGGCCTTTTCGCCGCGAAGGAGGCCGCGAAAAACGGCCCCAAGACCGCCGAGGACGCGCTCGCCGCGTTTCGTAAAGAAGTCGGCGACGGCCCCGAGATCCGCACCGAATACGCCGAGGTGCGCCGCCAGGCCGACCTGACCCGGATCGAGGGCGCCCTCGACGCGCCCGCGGTGATGATCGTCGCGGCCCGCGTCGGCTCGACGCGCCTCATCGATAACCTGGAATTGGACTGAACAAATTGTCGTCGCTCGCCCGCAACCGACTCGGCTTCTTCTTTTGGCTGCGCCACCTGATCCACCTCTGGGTGAAGTCCAAGGTGCTGCCGCAAAATCCGGGCACCGAGCTCGGACTCAAGCCCGACGTGCCGGTCTGCTACATGATGAACACCAACTCGCTCTCGGACCTGTTGGTCCTCGACCAAGTCTGCCGGCGCCATGGGCTCCCGATCCCGCGCCACGCGCCGGTCGCCTTGAAGTCGCCGGGCTCCGTCGCGTTCATCTCGCTCCAGAAGACGGGCTTCCTCAAGATCGAGCGCGCCGAGGCCAGCCAGCCCCACCGCCAGCTCCTCCAGCTCCTCGAGCAGGCCCATGGCGATAAGGCGATGGACGTCCAGCTCGTGCCGGTCACCGTGCTTTGGGGCCGCAATCCCGGGCGCGACGAGAAGTCCATCCCCCGGCTTTTGTTCTTCGACGACGAGCACGCCGGGGTCCTGCAGAAAATGTTCATCGTCCTGGCCCAGGGCCGGCAGAACTATGTGCAGTTCGGCAAGCCGATCGCGCTCCGCGAGCTCGCCGACGAGGGCTCGACGCCGGCCGATGCCGCCAAAAAGCTTCGCCGCGTCGTGCGCATCCACTTCCGCCGGCAGCGGACCGCGGCGCTGGGCCCGAGCCTGCCGTCGCGCGCCGCGGTGATGGCGCACCTGGTCAAGACGCGCGCCGTCCGCACGGCGATCCAGGAGGAGGCCCGCAAAAAGAAGATCCCGGAGGCCAAGGCCGAGGCGCAGGCGGGGAAGTACGTGATCGAGATCGCCGCCGAGATGCAGTACTCGATGATCCGGTTTTTCGACATCTTCCTCACCTGGCTGTGGAACCGGATGTTCGACGGCGTCGAGATCCGCCACTCCAAGCGCCTGCGCGAGCTCGAGGGCAGCCACGAGATCGTGTACCTGCCGAGCCACCGGAGC
>JAYVWD010000278.1:0-7861 GCA_043786345.1 Pseudomonadota bacterium | reverse complement strand
GGGGAACGTGCGGGTCACGTCGGAGGCGTAGTAGTCGTACTGGGAGCCGGCGTCGATGAGCAGGAGCCGGCCGTCCTCCAGAACGGCGTTGTTTTCGCGGTAGTGGAGGATGCAGGCGTTGTCGCCGCCCGCCACGATCGCGCCGTAGGCTTCCATCTCCGCCCCCCCTTTGAGGAATTCGCCGAGGAGCAGCCCGTGGACGTCGCGCTCGTTGAGGCCCGGCCGGGTTTCCTTCATCGCGCGCAGGTGCGCGGTCCGCGTGATCGCCGCGGCGGCGCGCATGCGGTCGATCTCGGCCGCATCCTTGCGCAGGCGCAGGCGCCCGGAGACCAGCGCGACGTCGTACACGGGGAGCTTGGCGCCGCTGGTCTTCTTGCCGTGCTTCGCCTTGTGCTGGGCGAGGAAGCGGATGAAGCTCCGGTCCCAGCCCTCCTCGAGCCCGAGGCCGAAGTAGATGCCGTGCGCCGGGCCGACAAGGTCGGGCAGCTTGTCCCAGAGCTGGTCCCAGGGAAACGCCTGGTCGATCCCGAGGCGCTCGCCGGCGCGCTCGACGCCGACGCGGCGGCCGTCCCAGGTTTCGCGCTCGGGGTCGCGCGCGCGGAGGAAGAGCACGAACTGCTCGCCGGCCGGCTTGTGCGGGAGCACGAGCAGCGCCGCTTCCGGCTCCTCGAAGCCGGTGAGCCAGTGCAGGAAGCTCTCCTGGCGGTAGTTGTGCTCGACCGTGCTGTTGCGCTGGGCGGTCGGCTGCGCCATGGCGAGCAGGGCCTTGTCGCCGAGCTCGGCGAGGGCACGCTCGCGGCGGGCGCGGTAATCGATCGCTCGAACCTGGACTGTCTGCATGGCGCGTCTCGCTTATCGAAAAGTCAGAAAAAAGCCGCGTTTGCGGCCCCTTGGCGGTTCTTAAGCCATTGAACTTCCCTATACCTCGCTGCTATCCTAGGCAAGATCAATCCTAAAGGAAACTCCATGCCCAATCGTCGCCTCGCCGCCGGCCTCCTCGCCTTGCTCTCGACCCAGGTCGCCTCCTTCGGCGCCGCCAGCCCCATCACCATCGCCTGGGAGGCCGAGCCGCGCAGCCTCGACGCGCGCTACGCCATCGACGCCAACAGCCAGTACCTGGAAAACCTCCTGAATTGCTCGCTCATCGACTTCGACGCCGACGGCCGCACCGTCCCGAACCTGGCGAAAGCCTGGACCTGGCTCAAGCCGACGACCCTCGAGATGACCCTGAACGGCGCCGCCAAGTTCTCGGACGGCACGCCGGTCACGGCGGCGGACGCCAAGGCGACGTACGACTTCTTCAAGCGGACCGACGTCAAGAACCCCTCCCCCCGCAAGGGGGCCTTCGCCAAGATCAAGTCCATAGAGGCCAAGGGCGACAAGCTCACCTTCGAGCTCGAGGAGCCGGACTCCACCTTCGTCAGCAACCTGGTGGTCGGCGTCCTCCCCGCGAAGCTCGCGGCCAAGGAGATGCTCACCGAGGCCGACGGCCTGGTCGGCTGCGGCCCCTTCAAATTCACGGCGATGGGCCCGAACGGGCTGGAGCTCGAGGCGAACGAGCACTATGCCCTCGGCGCCGTGCCCCGGACGAAGACCGTGAGCATCAAGTTCGTGAAGGACGAGGCGACGCGCTGGGCCAAGCTGAGCAAGGGCGAGGTCGACATCGTCCAGAACGGCATCAGCCGCGACAAGGTCACGACCCTGACCCAGACCAACCCAAACCTCACGGTGATGAAGCGGGCCGGTCAGCAGACGACCTACCTCGGCTTCAACATGAAGGACAAGCTGGTCGGCAACGTCAAGGTCCGCCAGGCCATCGCCCACGCCATCGACCGCGACAAGATCATCAAGTACGCCCTGAACGGCCTCGCCGTGCCGGCCACGACCCTGATCACGCCGGCCGACCCCTTCTTCGACAAGTCGCTGGCGGCCCCGACCTTCGACCTGGCCCTGGCGAAGAAGCTCCTCGACGAGGCCGGCTTCAAGGAGGCCGGCGGCAAGCGCTTCGCCCTGAGCTACAAGACGACGACGGACCTGACCCGCATCACGATCGCCAAGCAGATCGCCGCGGACCTCAAGAAGATCGGCGTCGACGTCACGGTCGAATCCCTGGAATGGGGCCGCTTCAAGGCCGACGTCGAGGCCGGAAAGGTCCAGATGTGGAGCCTGACCTGGGTCGGCTTCAAGGACCCCGACATCTACCGCTTCGCCTTCGGCTCCGAAAGCTTCCCGCCGAACGGCGGCAACCGCGGCTGGTATTCGAACCCGGCCTTGGACAAGCTCATGAGCGAGGCCCGCGCCACGGTCGACCCGAAGGTGCGCGCCGCGGACTATGAAAAGGTGCAGAAAATCGTATCTGAGGAGCTTCCTTACGTGTTTCTATGGCACGAGGAGGTCTTTGCCGTCGTGAACAAGAGCGTCGAAGGCTTCGAGGTCTATGCCGACGGCCGTTACGGCGCCCTCACCAAGGCGTTCAAGAAGTAAGGCACCATGCTGACTTTCGTCCTAAGGCGCCTTTTAGCCCTGGTACCCGTCGGCCTGGGCGTCATCGCCGTCGTGTCGATGTTGATCCACGCGGTCCCAGGCGACCCGGCGGACACGATCCTCGGGCCGTATGCGACCCAGGAGGAGAAGGTCCAGCTCAACAAGGACATGGGCCTCGACCGACCCTTCGTCGAGCAGCTCGGGTCCTATTACATGCAGATCGCCCGGGGGCACCTCGGCGACTCGCTGATCTACCGGAAGCCCGTCGAAACCCTGATTGCCGGCCGGATCCGCCCGACCATGGAGCTCGCGTGCCTGGCGATGATCGTCGCGATCTGCTGCAGCCTGCCGCTCGGGATCCTGAGCGCGCTCAAACAGGGGACCCTGACGGATTTCACCGCTATGGGGTTCGCGCTCACCGGGATCGCCGTGCCGAACTTCTGGCTCGGGCCGATGCTCGTCCTGATCTTTTCGCTGCGGCTCGGCTTTTTTCCGGTTTCGGAGCGGGGGGACTGGAGCTCCTACGTGCTGCCCGCCATGACCCTCGGCATCCCCCTGTCGGCCATGCTGAGCCGGATGACCCGCAACTCGATGCTCGACAACCTCAAGGAAGACTTCGTGCGAACGGCCCGGGCCAAGGGGGTGCGCGAGTCGGCCGTCGTCCTGAAGCACGTCCTGCGGAACGCCTCGCTGCCCCTGGTCACCATCGCCGGCCTGCAGTTCGGGGCTCTATTAACCGGGGCGATCATCACCGAGCGGATTTTCGACTGGCCGGGGCTCGGGAGCCTGATCCTGGACGGCATCAACAACCGGGATTACCCGCTCGTCCAGGGCTGCGTCCTGGTATTCTCCGCCACGTACCTCATGGTCAACCTGCTCACGGACTTGAGCTATGCCCTCGTCGACCCCCGTATCAAAACCGCTCGTTGACGCCGCGAGGACCTTGGTCCCCCTCCCCGGTGATTTTGCGGGGACAGGGCCGGTCTTTTTCGCCTCTGGCGGCAGCGCTCCTCAGTCACATAGGCCCGCTATGCTCCTTCGTCGCGCTACCGCCAGAGGCGAAAAATCCTCGGCCCTGTCCCCGCAAAGTCACCGGGGATGGTGACTCGGATGCCAAACGCCTCGGAGCAGCGGCCCAAACGGCTGCTGAGCGCCCACCACCGTGAGGCCTTGCGGCGCTTCTGCCGCAACCCCCGCGTGTGGTTCGGCCTCGGCACGGTGGTGACGGTCGTGACGCTGGCCGTGCTGGCGCCGTGGCTGGCGCCGACCGCGCCCGACGACATGGACCTGGCCCTGCGCCTGCGGCCCCCGAGCTTCGCGGCCGCCGCCGAGCTCCTCGGGCGGGACCTGAACGGCGGGAGCGTCCTGACGTCGATGCTCTACGGGGCGCGGACCTCGCTCTACATCAGCTTCCTGACCGTCCTGCTGTCGGTGACGATCGGGGCCTCGGTCGGCCTGATCGCCGGCTATAAGCGCGGGGCCTACGACATGGTCCTGATGCGGGTCGTCGACCTGCTGATGGCGTTTCCGGGGATCCTGCTGGCGATGGCGCTCGCGGCCCTGATGGGACCGTCCCGCCACAATGTCATCCTGGCCATCGCGGCGACCGGCTGGACGAGCGCGGCGCGGTTGATCCGGGGGCAGGTCCTGAGCATCCGGGAGCGCGAGTTCGTCCAGGCCAGCCAGGCCCTGGGGGCCTCGGATTTCCGGACGATCACGCGCCACGTCTTCCCGTCGACCCTCTCGCCCCTGCTGGTCCACGCGACGTTTTCCCTGTCCGGGGTGATCCTGGTCGAGGCCAGCTTGAGCTTCCTCGGGCTCGGGGCGAACGACGGGGCGCCGTCCTGGGGGGCGATCCTCGGGCAGGGCCGGACCGTGCTCACCGAGGCGCCGTTCCTGTCGGTGGTGCCGGGGGCCTCGATCGCCTTGCTGGTGCTGGCGCTCAATTTCCTGGGGGATGCGTTGCGGGACCTGCTGGATCCGCGGGCCCAGAAGTAGGGACTTCTGCGGGTGTCCCGCGCAGGACGCGAAAAAACCGGGGAACGAATCCCCGGTTTCTTTAGTTCAAGCGAACAGTCTGAAATTCAGACCATGTCCTTGAGCGCCTTGAGCGGGCGGACCTTGACGACGTTGCGCGCCGGCTTGGCTTTGAACATCACTTCTTCGCCCGTGAACGGGTTGATGCCCTTGCGCGCCTTGGTGGCCGGACGGTTGACGCGGCGGATCTTCATCAGGCCTGGGACCGTGAAGAGGCCGCAGCCTTTTTTGCCCACGTCCTTGCCGATGAGGTCGTTCATCGACAGGAAAACGGCGGAGACTTCCTTACGGGAGAGTCCGGTCGTCTCGGCGAGGAGCGTGAGGATCTCGCTCTTGGTGCGCGGCGTCGTGGCCGGGGTCACCTTGGTGAGAGGCATCAGTTGCTTCTCGGTCTTCATCGGGCCGGCCTTGCGGGGCGCGGCGGCGGCGGTGGTCTTACCGGCCGTCTTGGTCTTGGCCTTCGCCGTGGTCTGCTTCTTGGTTTTCTTCGCCATGTTTTATGGCTCCTCCGAGGAATAATTGGGATGCGACAACTCTGTAAAATGACATTAAGCGGCAAAAACCTAAAAATCAAGCCTCCGCATAAACTTTTTTCTCGGACCCACCTCGGAAAACCCCAAAAAACAAGGCTCGCGTGATTGGCGTCAACTCCCGCTTTCGCTTGTGGTAGAAGGGCCACGGGCGAAAACCTCGCAAAAATGGGGCCGCAAGCATGACCCAGGACAAAGAAGACGTGACCCGCATCCTGCTCCGCCATCAGGAAGGCGACGACAAGGCGCTCAAGGACCTTTTCCCCGTCGTTTATGACGAGCTGCGCCGGATCGCCGGCAGCTACATGCGCCGCGAAAACCCGGGGCACACGCTCCAGGCGACCGCCCTCGTCAACGAGGCCTACTTCAAGCTCGTCGACCAGAAGGCCGTCCAATGGCAGAACCGGGCCCATTTCTTCGGGATCGCGGCCCAGATCATGCGCCGGATCCTCTGCGACCACGCGCGCGCCCGGCACGCCGAGAAGCGCGGCGGCGACGTCGCCCGCCTGGCGCTGGACGAGGCCGTCTCGGTCGGCGCGGCGGCCGAGCCCGATCTGGTGGCCCTCGACGACGCCCTCAAAGAGCTCGCCAAGATCAATGAACGGCAGGCGAAAGTCGTGGAAATGCGCTTTTTTGGGGGCTTGAGCGTCGAAGAAACCGCCGAGGCGCTGGGCGCCTCGACCGCCACCGTCAAGCGCGACTGGACCTTCGCCCGCGCCTGGCTCCTCAAGGAGCTCCAGGCCGATGGCCCCCAAGCTCCGACCGACGGTAAGTAAACCGATGACCCCGGACCAGTGGCGCCGCGTCAACGAGCTCTTCGACCAGGCCGTGGACCGCCCCCCGGGCGACTGGCCGGGGGTTCTCGCCCAAGCCCGGGGCAGCGGCCCTGAGGTCGCCCGGGAGCTCGAGGCACTCCTGCGGGCCCACGGCAGCGAGCACGCCGGGGACTTTCTGTCGCGCCCGGTCGCCTCGCTGAGCCACAGAAGCCTGATGAGCCGGATGGGCCGCATTTTAGGGGTCGTCCGGACCTACGACGCCGGCGAGGTCGTCGGCGACTTCCAGATCCAGAAGCTCGTCGGCGAGGGCGCCTTCGCCAAGGTCTACCTGGCCCGGCAGATCTCGCTCGCCCGCCAGGTCGCCCTCAAGGTCACCGCCGACGTCGGCAAGGAGGCCCGCGTCATGGCGGGCCTCGAGCACGACCACATCGTGCAGGTCTTTTCCGAGACGGTGCTCCCGGGGGGGATTCGGCTGATCTGCATGCAGTTCGTCCACGGCTGCACGCTTCAGGCTCTGATCGAGGCCCTGGCCAAGATGCCCCCGCACCTGCGCTCGGGCCAGTCGATCATCGACCTCCTCGACCAAAGCGACACCGGCAACACCATCTTCAACCCGGCCGCCCTACGCGACCGGGAGTTGCTCGCCCGCGCCGACTACCTCGGCGCCTGCCTGATCCTCGGGAGCGCCCTCGCCGAAGCCCTGTGCTTCGCCCACGAGCGCGGGATCCTGCACTTGGACGTCAAGCCGGCCAACATCATGCTCAACCGGTACGGCCGGCCGATGCTCACCGATTTCAACGTCTCGCTCACGCCCGAGGACGTCGCCGAGGCGGACACCGCCAACCTCGGCGGCACCCTCGCCTACATGAGCCCGGAGCAGCACGAGGTCTTCACCACCCGAAACATGGCGCTGATGCCGAAGATCGACCACCGGAGCGACATCTACTCGCTCGGGATCGTCGTCACCGAGCTCCTCACCTGCGCCAAGGTGCACCGCGGCGTGAGTCCGGACGGCAAGACCGTGATGCTGTCCGGGATGGAGGCCTTCCCCGACGAGGTCGCCGCCGTCCTGCACGTCGCCGTCCAGGAAAGGCCGGAGGAGCGCTTCGCGACGGCCGCCAGGCTCAGCGCCGCCTTCGACAACTGCCACACCATGACGACCATCCGCCGCTCGATCCCGAACAGCGGCAAGTGGCCGCAGTTCGCGCTCAAGCACCCGGTCTTCGCCCTGGTCTTCCTCGCGCTCCTGCCGCAGTTCATGGGGAGCGCCGTCAACATCACCTACAATTCGATCCGGATCGTCTCGGACCTGACACCGGCCCAGAAGGACCTCTTCCTCGCCGCGATCATGCCCTACAACCTGGTTTTTTATCCGCTCGGCGTCTGGATCATCTGGCGCCAGCTCGCGTTCCTGCACCGCGCCCTGAGCAAACGGCGCGACCGCTACATCCCCGACCCCGCGGGCATGGCGGTGCTACGCCGGCGCGTCCTACGCACGCCCTACGCCCTGCTCGTCGCCGCGACCGTCGGCTGGCTCCCGGGCGCGATCGTCTTCCCCGCGGTGATCAACTGGTTCCAGGGGCCGCTGCCGCGCTCGGTGTTCGTGCACTTCGCGATCTCGTTCCTGAGCTCGTGGCTGATCGCCCTCACCTACTCGTTCCTGCTCCTCGAGACGATCGTCCTGCAGATCGTCTATCCGCGCTTCTGGACCGGCACCTGCGACATCCGCGGCGCCGCGAAGAAGGAGCTCCGGTCCATCATCTCGCGCCTCAAGGTCTTCCAGATCATGGCCGGCATCATCCCGCTCGCCGGCGCCGCGATGATCGTCGGCGCCGGGCCGGAGATCGTCGACCCGCAGCGTTACTACGTGTTCCAGATCATGGTCGTCGGGCTGATCTCGCTCGGCATGTGCGGCTTCGTTTTCGCGATCAAGACCTCCGAGAACGTCAAGCGGACGGTGATGGCGTTCGCGCCCGACCTGGTCTCGTAAACGCCTCAGTAGCCGGGGGGCAGCACGAAGTCCGTGAGGGTCGT
>JAYVWD010000277.1:0-6200 GCA_043786345.1 Pseudomonadota bacterium | reverse complement strand
GGCCGTCGGCGAGCTTCACGAGCTTCTGCAGGTAGCCGAGGCGCGGGCCCGCGGCCTCCTCGCCGTAGGAGTAATCCCAGGTGTTTTGGGCCGAGAGCGTCAGGCCCTG
This sequence comes from Pseudomonadota bacterium, assembly GCA_043786345.1. Taxonomy (GTDB): domain Bacteria; phylum Bdellovibrionota_B; class Oligoflexia; order Oligoflexales; family CAIYRB01; genus JANOTL01. The sequence continues at coordinate 6,091 of JAYVWD010000277.1, read as the reverse complement.
GCCGGGGATCATCCGCACGAGGCTGATGACGTACCTGGTCTTGTAGGTGACGCTGCCGTCGCTGCCCGTTTGACGTTCATTCTTCTGGGAAAGGACGAAGAGCGCATCATCCGCGCCCTTCACGTGGTCCACGTAGGAGCCGGGGACCTTCACGGCGCTCAGGGCCTGAGGCTTCTCGGCGTCGGCCTTGGCGGCGTCGACGGCGCGGAGCTCGGTGGCGCCGTCGTCGGACCAGTACCAGTCGCTGAGGATCTGGACGCCGACGGTCCGGACGGCGGCGTCGGCGGTCGTCAGCGTCTCGTAGGCGCGGACGTTGCGCGCGAGCTCCAGGATGTTGGTGGCGCGCAGGATGGCGCCCGCGGCGCCGAGGCCTTGCGCGAGGTCGTAGGTGCCGAGGGCCTCGTCCGAGAAGCTGTTGACGCGGGTGATCTCGGGGTTGGTGAAGAGGCGGCGCAGCCAGCCCTCGTTCAGCGTGCTCAGGATGCCGCCTTCGGTGAACACCCTGGTGGCGTCGACGTCGGCCTGGGTGACGTCGAAGCCGATGAGCTTGCCGCCGTTCAGGTAGCTGGTGCCGTCCCAGCTCGAGAAGGTGAACATCACGGCGCCCTTGCCGTCTCCGGTGAAGTTGACCTCGATCTCCTTGTCCTCGCCGTTGAAATCGGCCCAGGTGCCGGACGTGCCGATCGTCTGCTGCGCGAGCACCTGCGCGCTCACGCGGCCCCCGGCCGTGCGGGTGACCTCGAAGAGCATCGCCTGCGGGAAGCGGCGGTTGTGCTCGTTGTTGACGCTCGGCACGACCCAGCCGAGGCCGAGCACGAAGTCGCGGCCCTGATAAGTGAGGGGCACGGCGCGTTGGATCCAGCCGTCGAACTCCAGGTGGCTCAGGTGCGTCACCCCGGCTTCCGGCGCGCTGATGTCGAAGACGTCGAGCGGGTCGAGGTTGTTGGTCGGAACCCAGAAGACGTACAGGAGGTTGCCGTTATAGCGGACGTCCTGGACGCTCGCGCTCAGGCCCTGGGTGTTGCCGATGGTGACGACGGAGTCCGGGACCTTCTTCACGAGGGCCTGGCTGCCGTCGTCGGCGGCGGTCTTGACGAAGCGGCCTTTGAGGCCGAGCGTGGCGTCGCCTACGAGCTGCTCCTTGTAGGCGTTGAGCTGGTCCTCGAGGGCGTCGCCCGTAACGCCTTGGGCGGTGAGCTCCAGGCGCTTCTTCTCGACCGCGCGGTCGATGCCGAGGCGGCGGTACTCCGCCTCGTTGTTGTCGATGACCTCGGCGCCCGCCGCTGGCAGCTTGAACGTCTCGACCGAGACGCGCGCGGTATTCGTGGTGCCGACGAGGTAGTTGCTCGTCACGAGCAGGGTGTCGTTCTTGATCGTGGTCTGGGAACGCTCGCGGACGCCGCCTTTGGCGGAGACGACCATGAGCGGGTTGATCTTGCCCCCGGCGTCGGAGATGTCGACGACCTCGACCAGGCTCTGGCGGTCCCACCAGCCCCAGCCGTCCTTGCTCAGGACCGCGATGAGGTAGTATTTGAAGGCGTCCCCGGCCTTGATCTCGACGACGTTCATCTTGGCGCCGTAGGAAACCGGCGCCGCGAGCTCCTTGGTCTCGACGGCGGCGACGCCGGCGGACTCGAGGCCGAACGAGTAGACGTAGCCCTTGCCGTTCTGGCTTCGCTGGCGCTGGTCCCAGCTCGGGCGGACCGAGGTCGCGACGTAAAGCACCTTGCCCACCATGCGGGACTCGGAGACCTCGCCATTTAGGGCGAGGGTCTGCGCGATCTTCGGCGCGTGCGCGTCGGCGACGTCGTAGATGACGAGGCGCGACTGCAGCGTGCTGTAGTCGTAGTAGTCGCCGTCCTGGTCGTACCAGACGTTCTCGAGGACCAGCAGGCGCTTGTTCGCCTCGTCGAAGTACATCTGATCCGGGTAGTTGCCGGTGGCGGCGACGCGACCGGCGATCTGCGGCCGGTCGGCGCCGTCCTCGTAGCTCACCACCTGGAGGCCGCGGTAGTTGTTGAGGAGATAGAGGAGCTTGCTGCCCGGGACGCCGATCTTGAAGACGTCGGCTTCCTGCACGGCCCGCTGCGCGCTTGCGGCATTTGCCTCAGGACGCGCGCCACCTGCCGCGTCGAAGATGCCCCGAAAGTAGCGGTTATAAGGCGTGAGGAACTTGGTCTGGCCTTTGAATCGTTTGAGCTGGCCGTCGACGGTTTCTTGTTCCGCCGCGGACGGCACCGGATCGAAAGCCGCCTCCCCCTTGAGCGGACTTCCTTGGGAATTGGGGTGGTCGGAGCAGCCTCCAGCCACTGCCACGAGCGCGCTCAGAGCGAGCGGCGCCAGAAGCGCACGGATGATCGTTTGCATGTTTGCCTCGTGAGTTGTCAAAAGTCTCTGCCGACGGATCTTGGGGGAATGCCCGCAGAGCGACTCACGTGATGCAAGACCTACGCCGAATTTTCGGAGTTGGCTAGCTGTGGGAAAAACACTATAGCGACGGCAGAGTCATGACGAGCGGCTCGCCCCGCGTGATCACAAGGGTGTGCTCGAACTGGGCCGAGAGGAACCCTTCGGGCGTCGTCAACGTCCAGCCGTCGGCTTCCTCGACCGCCTCGTGCGCGCCGGTCGAAAGGAAGGGCTCGATCGTGATCACGTGGCCCTCCCTGAGCTTGCGCGGGTCGCGCGCATCATAAAACGGCGCGATGAATTCCGGCTCTTCATGGAGCGCGCGGCCGACGCCGTGGCTGCCGAGGTTCTTGATGATGGTGAGGCCCTGCGCGGCCGCGACGCGCTCGATGGCGGCGCCGATCGCGCTCAGCTTGGCGCCGGCGCGCGCCTCCATCATCGCCGTCGCCAGGGCGAGGCGGGTGGAGTCGAGGAGGTGTTGTTGGGCCGCGCTGGTCGGGGGCACCGCGAAGCTCCCGCCGGTGTCGCCGAAGTAACCGCCGCGCTCGGCCGACACGTCGATGTTGACCAGGTCGCCCGCCTGGATCCGCCGGTTCCCGGGGATCCCGTGCGCGACCTGGTTGTTGAGGCTGATGCAGGTCGCGCCGGGGAAGCCGTAGGTCAGGATCGGCGCCGACCGGGCCCCGTGCTTCACGAGGAAGGCGGCCCCGAGCGCGTCCAGTTCGGCGGTCGTCATGCCCGGCTCGAGCGCCCGGCCCATGTGCTGGAGGCAGTTGGCGACGATGCGGCCGATCTGGCGGAGGCCCTCGATGTCGGCGGCGGACGCGGCGATCATTCTAGCTTTTATCCTTGAACCGCTGGCGCCGCCGGGCCGCGCCGATGTAGCCGGAGCGGAGGAAGCCCCAGGCGGTGCCGACGACGAAGCCGGCGACGTGCTCGCCGTTCGCCACGCCCGGAATGATGCCGACGAGGCAGGCGATCATCCAACAGACCATGAAATAGACGGTCTGCGTCGGCATGACGTACCGGGAGCCGGCGGAATGGCGGCTCATCATCCAGACATAGCCGAGGTACCCGTACACGACGCCCGACATGCCTAAGAAATTCGGGCCGGAGATCAGGTACTGCGTCGTGTTCGCCAGGACCGCGAGGACCAGCGTCAGCAGGAGCAGGCGCCTGGGCCCCTCGAGGATCTCGATCATCCCGCCGAGCTGGAAGAGCCACATCATATTGAAGATGAGGTGCAGCCACCCGCCGTGCAGGAAGATCGGCGTGACCAGGCGCCACGCCTGCCCGTCGCGGATCTCGGGGAAGTCGCGCCCGTAGAACTCGGAGAAGTAGAGGACCCGCGTGACGTTGATGCCGTTGGGCATCTCGGTGATCACCGTCGCCAGGACGGACAGGCCGATCAGGATCAGCGTCACGACCCCCGCGGCGCCCATGTTGCCGAGTTGGTAGTAGCGCCCGCTCGGCGCGCGGCGGAGGCGCGATTTGGCGGGGCTGGCCGCCGGCTCGGGCGCCGGCCGGCGCACGTTGAAGCGCGGCTCGTCGGGATTGGCGCAAAAGGCGTCGAAGTAGGCGCTCGCGACCTGCATCAGGTCCTCGTCGTGCACCCAGATGGCGTAGTGTCCGCCGTCGATCTCGCGCATCTCGTTGGCGATCTTCTCGTTGCCGAGGAACCCGTGAAAACGCTCGGCCGCATCGCGGCCCGGTAATTCGCCGACTTTACGCATGGGGCGCCTTTTCGAGGAGGGACGCGAGGGCCCGCATCATCGGCCGGTCACGGACCGGGTCGAACGCCGGGGCCTTGTCCCAGTCGTAGAACCACGGCGGTTTGGTGCGCAAGGCCTCGGGCTCGGTCGCGAACCGGGGGAACACGTGCGCGTGCAGCGCCGGCTCGAGGTTGCCGAGGATCTCGTAGTTGATGCGCAGGGCGCTGGTCACGGCGAGCACGGCGTCGCCGAGGCGGGTCATGTCCGCCAGAAACCGCGCCCGGGTGGGCGGGTCCATCGCGTTGAGGTGCGGGACCACCGGATCGGGCAGCAGCAGGCAATAGCCCCGCAGGAACTGCACGTCGCCCAGGACGGCAAAGCCCGAAGGCATGCGGGCGATGACTTTGGGGTTATCGCCGCGGCGGGCTTCTTCGACGCGTCTGTGGATCAAGGTCGGCATAGACCACGGAATGTAGCGGGGTTGAGGTGGCGGCGGCAAATGAAAAGGCCGCCAGGAGGTGGCGGCCTTCGCAATCATATGTTCAGAGCGCGGATCACCAGCGGCTGCTGCCGCCGCCGTCGTCGCGACGTCCGCCGCCGCCAGAGCCGGAGCCCCCGCCGCCGTAACCGCCGCTGCCGCCGAAGCCGCCGCCACCGGCGCGGGCTTCGCGGGGCTTTTCCTGGGCTTCATTCACTTTGATCTGGCGGCCGTCGAGGGACGTGCCGTCCATCGCGGTCATCGCGTTGAGGGCGGACGCGTCGTCGCCGAACGTCACGAAGCCGAAGCCGCGGGAACGACCGGATTCCCGGTCCATGATCACCTTCGCTTCGTCGACGCCACCAAAGCGCTCGAACGCATTGCGAAGCGTGTCGTCGTTAGTGTCCCAGCTCAGCCCGCCCACAAACAGTTTCTTACTCATTACTGAATCCTTGATCGATGTTGCATGCGCACGCGCTCTTGTTCTGAGCTTCGCCTCGACGGCGAGGTCAGGAGTCGCGAGTATCATTTTAGGAGTTGCGTCCACAAGGTGTTTCGGCGGTCCGGAAATCCAGAACGGACGCCGGACCCGAGGATTGAATTTTGCGTAATGATCAGAACTAATATCAGTAATTTCAAAGTGTTAAGCGAAAAATTAAAGCCTGTTGGGCGAACGGACGAGGAACCCGTCAACGAATTGCGTTGGGCGCCCCGCCGACCGCAAAGTTCCCGCAAGGGTCTCCTGGAGGAATCTGCAAATGAAGTCTCTCACGGCCCGCCTCATCGCCTCGCTCGCGACGATCGGCCTAGGCGCTATCCCCGCCGCCTGCGGAGAAAAGCCGAGCTTCGTCCAACAGGAGCAGACGGTCAATCGCCGCACCAACACCGACGGCGTCACCAACGCCCCGTCGGCCGACGCCACCAACCCGAACGGCCCCAAGGGCGTCATCGGTCAGGGGCATCCCGGCGAGGCCGACGTCTCCGGCATGAGCGACGGCGGCGTCGAGGGCAGCTCGACGACCAACGGCGGCAACGGCAAGCCGGGCGACGAAACCATCGGCGACAAGGAAGGCTCGTCCGAGGGCAGCCACCCGGGCGGCCATGACGACGGCGGAAACGGCATGGACGGCACCGGCGCCGGCGGCGACGGCGCGGGTACCGGCGGCCACGATTCCCCCGACAACGACGGCAGCGACACCATGCACACCACGGGCGGCGCGACCGGCGCCGCCGACGGCGACGTCGTCCTGCCCCCGCGCAAGACCGTCAAGCGCGAGGTGAGCTTCCCGGCCGACGCCGAAATGACCGCCGAAGTGACCAAGAGCCTCGACGACGCCTTTCTCACCCAGACGATCGCCCTCAAGCGCAACGACTACGACCACGCGAAGACCGTGAAGCAGGTCACCCGCCCCGTCGCGACCGACACCTTCGCCCAGGGTACGGCGGGCGACACCGTCAACGAAGCCTTCGACCAGGTCGCCGGCCGGATCCTCGA
>JAYVWD010000276.1:0-6790 GCA_043786345.1 Pseudomonadota bacterium | reverse complement strand
GGGGTCCGCACGTGAAACGCGCCAAAAACGCCGAAATTTATGAAGTCCTGACGCTGTTCCTCGGCTTCTTCGGCCTGAACCGCCTCTACCTCGGCCAGCCGGGAAACGCCTTGGCGCGCCTCCTCTGCGTCGCCTCGGCCCTGGTGCTGTCGTTTACGGGTTTCGCGCTGCTTTCGACGCCGCTTTTCGTCGCCGCGGGCGGGTTTTACGCCCTGCTCGTCGCGCTTTGGATCGCCGACTACGTGCGGATCGACGCCCAGATCGGGCAGGCCGGCTGAGGATTCGGCCCCCTTGCCGTGCGCGGCTGTTTTGAGCTATTTACGGGCCTATGTCCGAGCTCGCGATCATCAACTTATATAAGTTCGTCCCCCTCGACGACCCGCTCGTGGTCCGTGACGCCCTGCGCGTCGCCGCCATGGACCGCGGGCTTCTCGGGACGGTCCTCCTCGCGCCCGAGGGCATCAACGCCGGGCTTTGCGGAACGCCCGCCGCGCTCGACGGGTTCCTCGGAGTCCTGCGCCAGGACCCGCGGTTCGCCGACGTCGTCGCGAAGCAGTCCTTCGGCGGCTTCGCGCCCTATGTGCGCCTCGTGGTGAAAGTGAAGCGCTGGATCATCCGCTTCGCCGAAGGCGATGACCCCGGCCACGCCGCGATCCATGCCGCCCCGCGGCTCTCGCCCCAGGACCTGCGGGCGATGCTGGCGAACCGGCCGGGCGACGTCATCCTCGTCGACGCGCGGAACCGCTACGAGGTCGATTTCGGCAGCTTCGAGGGCGCGAAGGCGCTCCCCATCGACACGTTTCAGGAGTTCCCGCAGGCCTTTGACGCGGCGTTCGGCGACCAAAAGGACAAGACCTTCGTCTTCTTCTGCACCGGCGGCGTGCGCTGCGAAAAATCGACGCCGTGGGCCGTGGCGCGGGGCTACAAGAACGCCGTTCAGCTCGACGGCGGCATCCTCCGCTACTTCGAGGAGTGCGGGGGGGAAGGCTGGCAGGGCCAGTGCTTCGTCTTCGACAACCGCTGGACGCTGAACGGCGCCCGCGAGCATGTTTTACCGGTGGCGCCGGCGGCGTCCGAGGGCGAAGCGCAGCTCGTCGCCGCGCAGGCCGCCGCGCTCGCCAAAGGCCGCCCTTCGAAGCGCCAGGCGGCGCCCGGGCTCAAAACGCTGCGTTAGCCGGCGCTTGCCGCCGCCGCGAAGCGCCGGACGATGTCGCCCGCCGGCTCGATGGATTCGATGCCGTCGACGCTCTTTCCGGCCTGGAAGAAGTCCTTGTAGGCGCTGCCCTTCTGGAGCGACTTCTTGAGCTGGAACACCGAGCGCACGCTGTAGAACATCCGCGCGTAGTGCTTGGTCCGCGGGTGCGTCAGCAGGAATTTCGAGACCGGATTCGGCTCGATCCCCATCTTTTTGATGTACTCGGTGCGGATCACGGCGACCGGCACGCCCGTGATCTTCACGGTGAGCACGATGTCGTCGGCTTTGGCGCGCAGGATGGCGTTCTTATAGTCCGCGTGCGCGGTGCACTCGGTCGTGGCGATGAAACGCGTTCCGAGCTGGACGCCGGCGTAACCCATCTTGAGGGCGCTGCCAAAGTCCTGCGCCTTTCCGATGCCCCCCGCGCAGATGAGCGGCAGCCCGAAACTCTTTAGGTCATCGACCAGCTGTTGCGGGGTCAGGCTTCCGGCGTGGCCCCCGGCCCGGTTGTTGACGCAGATGAGCCCGCTTACCCCGGCCTTCACGGCCTTCTCCGCCCATTTTCGCTCGGTAACGTCATGATAGACCACGCCGTCGTGGGCCTTTACCTTGTCAACGACCCAGCGCGGATCCCCCAACGCCGTGATGAAAAAACGCACACCCTCCTCGAGGGCGACGTCCAGCCATTTGCGGTTCCGCTCGAGGTAAATCTCTGAGGAGCCTTCGATGAGGAGGTTCAAACCGACCGGTTTGCCGCCGGCCAGGGCCTGGATCTTGCGCAGACCCTCTCGAAACTCGTGCTTATGCACGAAAACCAGGGAAATCGGTTGGACGATTCCGATGCCCCCCGCCTTGGAGACGGCCGCGACGAGCTCGGGGTTGCTGCAGGGGTACATGGCGCCGCCGATGAGCGGGACCTCGATCCCGGCGTGTTTCGTCAGAGCGGTCGAGAGAGGCGTGTCCATTTTGTCTCCTTCGCCGGCATCATCGCAGTGACGTCCAGTTTTTTCAATACTTACGAAGTTTTAGCCCGAGGTCCGCAAGGCTGCCGCGAGGCCACCTGGAGGGCCCCTTCGATGGGACATGCTTTACAGCGTCGTCCGATTCGTTCAAGGTTCAGTGCGAGCACCAGACGATTCCCAGACGTATCGAGGCATAGCTCGAGGCGGCCCTCCCCTTCACCGGGACGGACCGATCCCGCGATTTACCTAAGCAAAATCGGACACTCCGGAGACCATGGCAAAGAACGTGAAGACGAAAGCCGCCCGCGCCGTCGCTGCCGCAGCCGCCGCGGCCGCCGTTGACGACAAGGTCGGCGAAGAATACCTGCTGAAGGTCCGCAAGTCCGCGAAGCAGATCACGACCTCCAGCACGGCCGAATACTTCTCGAAGAACCTCCAGCAGGTCGGCTTTTCCTCGCCCGTGAAGGCGGTATTGACGACGCTGAAGGAGGCCCTCGACAACTCGCTAGATGCCTGCGAGGACGCCGGGATCCTCCCCGAGATCACCGTGAAAGTCGAGCGCCTTGGCGCCGGAACCCTCAAGAATACCGACCAAATCCTGATCCGCGTGGAAGACAACGGCCCCGGCATCGAGGCCGACGACATTCCCAAGGTCTTCGGTGAATACCTGGCCTCGTCCAAGTTCGGGCGCGGCCGGTGCTCCCGCGGCCAGCAGGGCATCGGGATCTCTGCCGCGACGACCTGGGCCATGCAGACGACGGCCCGCGGCGCCATGGTCACCACCAAGCAGAAGTCCGCCCGCAAGGCGATCTCCTGTGTGGTCGATATGGACCTCAAGAACAACAAAGGCATCGTCCGAGACAAGCAGCTGATCGACTGGAACCGCGCCCACGGTACCGCGGTCGAGTTCCGCCTGGACGGCCGCATTCAGGCCAACGGCGAAGGCGGAATCCTCGCGTATTTGCGCGGGACGATCCTGCTTAACCCGCACATGACGCTCCACTACGCGATCTCCGACGTGCCAAAGACCACCGTCGACCGCGTCACCAAGGAAGTGCCGACGATCCCGGAAGCCACCGCGCCGCATCCGCACACGATGAAGCTCGGCGAATTCATGGGACACGCGCGCTTGTTCGGGCACATCCGCACGAACGTCTGGCTCAAAAAGGGCTTCGCGCGCCTCGGCGACGCCGCCCAGGCCCAGATCTGCAAAGAGCGGAAGCTCAAGCCCGAGGTCCTGACCCAGTATATCGACACGATGGCCGAAGACACCTTCAAGGCCCTCTATTCCGCCATCCAGAACGCGACCCTGCCGGCACCCCCGACCAACACCGTCATGGCCGTCGGCGAAGAAGGCCTCGCGCTCTCCATCCGGCGCCTCGGCGACGTCGATTATTTCGCCGTTTTGACCCGCAAACCGATGATCGCGGACTTCAAGCCCGTCCAGGTCGAGGTCGCGATCGCCCGCCTCAAAGTCCGGGCGGGCGAAGACAACGACAGCCCCGTCCAGGTGCTGCGTTTCGCCAACCGCGTCCCGCTGCAGTTCGACAAAGCCTCCTGCGCGATCGTGAAGGCCCTCACCTCGGTCAACTGGCGTTCCTACGGGATCCGGCAGCCGAAGGACTCGCTCCCGCTCGGCCCCTATATCGTCGCCGTCTCCCTCGTCTCGCCCTTCATCAAGTTCAAGAACGCCTCGAAAGAGACGATCGACGCCTCCGACGAGCTCGTCGAGGAAATCCGCCGCGCCCTCATGCAGGCCGGCCAGCGCCTGTCCCGTTATCTGAAGCGCGAAAACAAGGCCGACGAGCTCGAGCAACGCGTCCAGCACATCGAACAGTTCGGCCCCATCCTCATCGAAACCCTGGCGCGCATCCTCAACGCCCCCCCGGCCCGCAAGGCCCGGGCGGAAGAAGGCCTCGCCAAGATCCTCGAGAAGGACACCAAGGGCCTCAAGAAGGACCTCGACGCGGCGCACACGCGCCTCACGACCTTCCTCGAGGAAAAGCAGCAGAAGTTCGCCAACGTTTTCTCGGGCATCGACAACGAGCACAAGGCCGCCTCGGCCGCGAAAAAAGCGGCGAAGGCCGCGCTCGGCGAGCCGGAAGACGGGGAGCGGGACGAGGACGAGGACGTCCAGGACGCCGCCGGCGCCGAGCGCCCGAAAAAAGGCGCGAAGGCCGCCAAGGCTACGAAGCCCGCCAAGTCCGCGAAGAAAAAACCGACCAGTAAGGCGAAGAAATAACGCATGGCTACCAAAACGACCGGCGTCCGCCGCGAGGGCAAGAAGAACGAAGAGGTCATCCGTCTCGGCAAAGAGCTCTGCGAGAAGATGATGTCCGACCTCGAGCGCGCCAAGCGCCCGGTGCTCCAGGCGACCAAATGCGCCCTCGATAACGCCCACTACTCCCCGAGCGTCGGCTACCTGACGCCCGGCAACAAAAAGGTCTCCTCCGAGCTCAACGTCAGCTCGGTCAAGAAGATCTCGCGCGCCGTGTTCATGCTCGAAAACCTCCTGCGCAACGTCGAGATCTCGAACATCAACACGAAGCGCGAGCTGTACTACGTCGCCAAAGGCTTCGTGAAGCACGACCCCAAACTCCGTCCTTTGGACTTCCTTGACCAGGACGAGTCGGACTCGGTGATCGATTTCATCTGCGAGATGATGGAAGCCTATCGCGAGGAGCTCAACTGCGTCGCCGACGACCGCGGCGGCCAGACCTACTCGAAGCAGCTGGTCGTCCAGGAGACCGAGCTCGACGGCAACGTCGCGACGATCGACCTCTCGAGCCTCGGAACGGCGCCGTATCAACCGAAAAACCGCCCGCAAAACCTGACCTTGTCGGTGAAGTCGAAGGTCGACTTCTGCCTCATCATCGAGTCGCAAGGCACGGCCACGACGCTGGCCGGCAACGGCTTCACCAAGCGCCACAACTGCATCCTGATCGGCTCCCAGGGCGTTCCGTCCAACGCCGTGCGCGGGTGGGTCAAGCGGATCCAGGATCAGCTGATGGTCCCGCTCTACTTCTTCGGCGACTTGGACGCCTATACGATGCAGAACATCTACCGGACGCTGAAGGCGGGCTCCGCCGCGTCGCTCATCCGAAATTCGGACTACTGCGCGCCGGACGTGCGGTTCCTCGGGGTCTTGCCGGAGGACATCAAAAAGTACGACCTCTCCGACTACCCGGTCCGCGAAAACGACATCACCGAGGCCCGGTCCCTCAAGAAGGCCCGGGATGCCCTGACCAACGACCCGTTCTTCAAGGACAAGAAGAACAAGGACCTCAAGGCCATCCTCGACTGGCTCATCAAGAACAAGCGCCGTTGCGAGCAGCAAGCCTACATCTCCGTCGACCCGCGCGACCCGCTCTGCATGGAAAAGATCATCATCGATAAGATCAAACGCTCGGACTACATCTGAGCTGACAGACGGTTACGAGTTATGCCTTCCGTTCGCGGCCTTTTCTCCCTGCTCTCCGGCATGCGCGACGCCTTGGGCGCCCGGCGCCGCATCCAGGTGGCGGGCGTCTCCGAGACGCTGGCGGAGCTGGTCACGGCCGGCCTCGTGCGCGAAGCCGTCAAAGCCACGGGCAAGATCCGCAAGATCGTGCTCGTCCTACCGCACCCCAAAGAGATCACGACCTACAGCCAGTTCCTCGACCACGCGCTGCCCGAGCTCGGCGACGCGGCGGGCGCGGTGCTCCCCTTCTTCTCGCTCTACGGCAACGACCGCTTCATCAACCCGTCGCTCGCGCGCAAGCAGCGGCTCTACGCGCTCACCGCGCTCCTCGACCGGGAACGCGTCAGCGTCGTCATCACCACCCTCCCGGCGCTCGCCCAAAAGACCCTGGCGCCGGCGGCTTTAAATGAAAGTTTGTTTACCATCCGCCGGGGCGACGAGCTCGACCCCGACCTGCTCGGCGCCCGCCTCGAGGATTTAGGCTACCTCGCCCGCTCCACCGTCGAGGAAGAGGGCCAGTACGCGATCCGCGGCGGCATCGTCGACGTCTTCCCGCTGAACCGCGACCTCCCCGCCCGCCTCGAGTTCATCGGCGACACCGTCGAGTCCTTGCGCGAATTCGCCTTGGCCGACCAGAAATCGCGGACGACCATGGCCGCCATCACCATCGCCCCCGCGTACGAGGCCCTCAACCCGGCCGCCTCCCGCAAGGCCGACGCCCAATCCCTGTTCGACACCCTGATCGAGCAATCCGGCGTCCACGCCGCCGACCGCGACGGCATGGTCGCCGCCTTCCAGCAGGGCGCCCGCTTCGCCGGCTTCGACATGTTCGCGCCGCTCTTCCGCCCGGCCGACGCCTCGTCCCTCGCCTACGCGCCCGACGAGGGCACCGTCCTCTGCTTCCCGAAGGGCGTCGAAGCCTGCCTCGAGCACTATGAGGACGTGCACGCCACGATCGCCGACTGTTACGGGCGCGACCTCGAGAAAGGCCGCCCCTCGCTCCCGCCCGAGCGGCACTTCCCGTCCCCGGCCGACCTCAAAAAAGCTTTGGATTCGCACGCCTCCATCATCGAGTTCGGCAACCCCTACGCCGCCGTCGACCGCGAGCTCTTCCGCATGGAGGGTCGCATCACCCTCGACGGCGCTCCGATGGCCGCTTCCGTCGGCGCCGAG
>JAYVWD010000275.1:0-5015 GCA_043786345.1 Pseudomonadota bacterium | reverse complement strand
GAACCTCCCGTACGTGCTCGAGGCCGACCGCCACAGCCAGAAGATCGTCCACGAGACCTTCAAGTACTACATGCTGAAGCAGCCGGAGCGCTTCTCGCTCTTCATCCAGGCCTTCGCCGAGGAGTTGACGCACCTCGACGACTCGTTCCTCGAGGCCCGCAAGACCTTCCTCCAGCACCTCGGCGCGATGCTCAAGGTCGCGAGCGACGTCAACCACAAGCAGCTCGGGCGCGAGTTCCTGCAGGCCATCCTGAAGTTCGACGGCGAGCCGTTCTGCCGCGAGCTCCTGGACCACATCGCGGCCGAGCCCGAGATCAGAAAGCCCTTCCGCGAGCTGCTCGACCAGCTCCGCGGCGTCCAGAACGACGCGCCCCGGGTCGGCCAGGCGCGCGCCCGCGAGCACGCCGATGCGGTCGCCCAATTCCGCTCGTCCAAGCGCGGGCGCAAGCCCAGTTTCTCGCGTGTGGACGGCATCGGCACGATGCACCAGGTGACCTACCTGGGCGGCATCGAAGTCCAGAAGGCCGGGTAACATGTCCAAAGAAGGCAAGTCCATCGCGGTCTTCATCGACTTCGAGAACCTCGCGCTCGGCTTCCACGGGCGGGACGACCGGTTCGACGTCAAGCTCGTCTTGAAGCGCCTGCTCGAGAAGGGGAAGATCGTCGCCAAAAAAGCCTACTGCGACTGGAGCCGCTTCGGCCACTACACCGGCGTCCTGCACGAATCGGCGATCGAGCTCATCGAGATCCCGAAGCGCTCGCAGACCGGCAAGAACTCGGCCGACATCCACCTCTGCGTCGACGCGATGGACCTCGCGTACTCGAAGGAGCACATCACGACCTTCGTGATCGTCTCCGGCGACAGCGACTTCTCGCCGCTCGTGTCGAAGCTCAAGGAGCTCGGCAAGCATGTGATCGGGCTCGGGATGGTGGACTCCACCTCCAACCTGCTCAGGGACAACTGCGACGAGTTCATCTACTACGAGGACCTGAAGTCGGACGGCGCCCTCCCGGCGCTCGCCTCGCCCAAGATCGAGCCGAACAAGCGCAAGGCCTTCCAGCTCCTGATCGACGCGCTCTCGGCGCTCCGCCGCGAGAAAAAAGACATCCTCTGGTCGTCGATGATCAAGGACACGATGCAGCGCATCCGCCCCTCGTTCAACGAGACCTACTTCGGGTTCCGCTCGTTCAGCGAGCTCCTGCAGGAGGCCGCCCAGCACGGCCTGCTGGCGCTCGACACGGACCAACGCAGCGGCACGTACGTCGTGTCGAAGTTCGGGGGCGAGATGCACCAGAACGTCGACCGGCGCGCGAACCGCGAAGAGAAAAAGCGCAGCGCCTGAGCGAAAAGGCCCGGAGGCCCTAAGCTCAGCCGCCCTGCGTGTCCGGAGCCTCGGGCGCCGCCGTCGGCGCCGGGACCTCGTCCTGCGGCGCCGGCGCCGCGGGCGGGACGTCCTCGTCGATGCCGGGGCCCGGCTTCGCCGTGATCTTGGACTCCTCGGAGACCGGGAAGTCGATCGCCGTCTTGTTGCCGAGCACGTCCTTGATGAGCCAGGCGCCCTTTTCGCGGACGACCGAGACGGTGTTCTCCGTCGTCACCTTCGGCGCGACGCTCGGGTCTTTGCCCTCGGGGCCCAGGTCGTTGTAGGTGAGCTGAAAGGTGATCTCCGTCTCGCGCGGCGTGCGGTCGCGGCGCTCGACGACGGAGTAGCTGATGATCTTGTACTTCCGGTCGACGTAGGCGGTCTTGATCGTCTCCGGCGCGGCGGCCTCGATGGCGGCCTTGAGGTTCCCCGTGGTGAACTCGATCAGGCGGTCCCGCTGGGCCACCTCGGTCATGTTGAGCGCGACGTCGAGGTAGCCTTCGACCACCTGCTCCGGCGAAAGGTTGCCACGGTTCGAGCCGCATTGGCTCGTGCAGCCCGTCAGGACGAGGCCGGTGAGGAGCAGTTGCCAGATCGGGAAGCGGGTTCGGCCCAACGTCCGGGGGAGCTTGTGGGTGCGCATGTAAAGATGGACCTCCGTCAAATCGTCATCGGCTCAATTGGTCTTCTGCTGCCACTTCGGAGCTTTCGGGAGCTTGTCGGGTACCCCGCTCGGCCGTTTCTCGGCCTTGCGGTCGTATTTGAAGGAGCCGCCCGTGTCGACGCCGGTGAAATTCGGCGCCGGGGGCGCGGTGAAGAACGTGCCTTTCGGGTTCGGCTTGCCGACGAGCGGCATCTGGTGCGGGATCGCCGGGACCTTGGCGTTGAGCGCCTCGGCGAACGCGGCGAGCGCCGTCGGCGTTTCGGCTGGGGCGCCATAGGCCAGGTTGAACTTCTTGTACTTGGCGAGGAAGTCGAGCTCGCCGTCGACCGTGACCAGGGTTCCGTCCGCGATGATCGCCGTCGCCCCGCCGCCGGGAATCTTGAAGTTGTCGGGCTTCAAATATACTGGAATGTTCTGATTTTTCAAATAGTTGAGGCGCGACATGTAGTGGTTGGCCTTGCTGCGGCCAAGGAGCACCTTCACGTCGAGCTTCCGGTACTGGGCGATGTAGAGCGCCGACACGGTTTCGCCGTCGGTCAGGTAGTCAGTCACGATCCAGATCCGGCCCGTCGCGGCGCCGATGACGTCGAGGACCTCGGCGCGCAGGTCGGAGAAGTTCTGAAACACCTTCTTCTGGCCGGCGCTCGCGGCGAGGGCCGCCGGGGCGCTGGGGGGCGCGGGCGGGAACGGCCGCAACGGCGGCACCGGGGCGGCCGGCTTGGCAACGGCGGGCGCGCCTGGCTTGCCGGTTACCGGCCCGGGCAGGAGGGGGGCGGGCGCGGCCCGAAGCGTCGCCGGATCGGCCGTCATGTCGGCGCCGATGGCGGGTTCCTCGTCCTGCGCGCGCGCCAGGCCTCCGCCCACGGACGCGGCGACGGCCACGAACGCGACGAGCAGAGCGGCCTTGATCTCGGCACGAACCTGGGGCACCGTAGGAACCCTCGCTTGACGCCGGTGACGGCCACCCTGGTGCCGGATTACGTCGTCTTGAGGATGAAAGCTCCGAAGCCGTCGAGCTCGTCCTGGTTGCCGGCGTAGATCATCAGCAAGTTGTCGCGCGTCACGTAACGCTTGTAGTAATCGGGCAATCTTTGAATGGGTGATACTAACTCAATCCTATCACCGAGTTTGTCCTTTATCCAAGCGACGTGCGCTTCCGTCTCCTCGGGCTCGAACGAGCACACCGAGTAAATCAGCTCGCCGCCCGGCTTCAGCAGGGACAGGCCGTGCTCAATGAGAGCCCGCTGCTGCGCCGCCATCTTGGTGATCAGGTCGTGCTTCTTGTGCCACTTGCCTTCGGGGTGGCGCCGGAGGACGCCGAGGCCGCTGCACGGGGCGTCGAGGATCACGCGGTCGACCTTTTCGGCCGGCTTGTGCTCGAGGAAGTCGCCCATCACCCATTCGATGCCCTCGTCGTGGCCGAGGCGCTTGGCCGTCTCGCGCATGCGCAGGAACTGGTCGCCGTTCTTCTCGATGGCGGTGATCTTCGCTTTGCCTTCGCTGAGTTCATAGACGTGGGTGAGCTTGCCGCCGGGCCCGGCGCAGGCGTCGATGATCGCCTCGCCGGCCTTCGGGTCGGCCAGCATGCCGATCAGCTGCGAGGATTCGTCTTGGATGGTATACAAACCCTGCGAAAACAGTGAGTTATCATCAAGGTTCGGCGCCTCGCGGAACAATAGCGAGCAGCGCAGCGGCCGGCGGTCGGTGTGGGCGCGCTCGTCCTTGAGCAGCTGCTGCTGCAGGAGGTGCGCGTCTGCCGGCGCGGTCTTCATGGTGTTGAGGCGGACGTACCAGGGTGGCGGCTTGTTGTTGGCCGCGAGCATCTGCTCCATGCGGTCGAACTTGAAGCGGTCGTGCCAGCGCTTCACGATCCACTCGGGGTGCGAGAACTGGAGCGCCAGGTACTCGACCGGCTTCAGGTGCTTGTCGGGCTTGGCGAAGTACTCGGCGCGCCGCGCGATCTGGCGCAGGATGCCGTTGACGAAGGAGACGGCCTGCGCCTGGCCCTTCTTGCGGACGTACTCGGCGCTCTCGTTGACGGCGGCGCGGTCCGGCACGCGATCCATGTAGAAGATCTGGTAGGTGCCCATGACGAGCGCGGCCCGGATCTGGGGCGTCGTCTCGGTCAGGTTGCGGTTCGACGTGTTCTGCAGGATCCAGAAGATCTTGGCGTGCCAGCGGAGCGAGCCATACAGCATCTCCTTGATGAAGTTGCGGTCGAGGCGCGTGAGCGGCCGGCCGCCTTTGGCAGCGAGGTCCTCGACGGCGTCGTCGGGCGCGATGCCCTTCTCCATGACGAGGGCGTAGGCGTCGTAAGCGACCTCGCGGGCGACCGATACGGGCAGCGTCACGGGCGGGGCTCCTGCTTGAGCGGCGCGGCGGAGGCCGGCATCATCGGCGTCATGAAGGCCGGCGGCGCCAGCTCGGCGAGGCGTTTTTCGAGGCGGCGGATCTTGAGGCCGCGGCGCCTGTGCTCGATCCCGAAGAAGGCGGCGGCGGTCGCGGCGCCGACCAGAAACGCGGCGGCGATGATCATGTAGACGGGCAGGTTGATCGCCTCGATGACGGGCGGCAGGCGGATGTCGACGCGGTCTTTGTTCGTGAGGGCGATATAGGCGCACAGCACGACGAACACGATCACGAGCCATAGTCGGCCGAGTCGCGCGATGAATCCCATGGGGGTTGACCTTATTGAGAGGGAGGGGGAGGGGAGGGGAAACGCGATGACCGGCCCCTTGCGGAGCCGGTCACCGACGTTCTAGCCAAGTAGCTCGAGATCAGTCTTTTTTCTGCGCTTTGGCAAAGGCCTCGGCGATGCCGGTCTTCGGCTCGGCAACGGTGCCGATGTAGTCCTTCAGAGCGTCGCCCTGAAGTCCCTTGAGGAATGCCCGGCGGGAGAGCGAGAACTTGCGCTCGTCCGCGTCGGTGGCGAGGACGATGAACTCGAGCTCGTCGCCTTCGTTAGCCACGTCGCTCGGCTTGTTGAC
>JAYVWD010000274.1:0-9590 GCA_043786345.1 Pseudomonadota bacterium | reverse complement strand
CTTCCCGCAATGGATCCGGGCACCTGGCGCCTGATCGCGACGACCGCCGCCGGCGAGGGCCTGGTCGCCGACGTCGCCGTCGAGGCGGGCCAGCTGCGCGAGGAGCGCGCCCTCGCCCTGACGCCGCTGCGCCGGGTGACGGGCCGCGTCGCGCTCGAAAACGAGCCGGTCGCGACCGGCGTCCTCGTCTACGTACCCGGGACGCCGTTCTCGTCGTTCACCGATAGCGAAGGGTTCTTCGCCCTGAACCTGCCGGCGGGCGTCTTCCACGTCCGCGCCGAGAAGGACGCGTTCATGCCGGCGGAATTCGAGGGGCTGGCGCTCACGGGCGACCAGGAGCTGGCGATGACGCTCAAGGCGAACCCCTGGCCCAACGGCCGCGTGACGGTGAGGGACGCCGAGGGCAACGGCGCGCTCGTGCGCACGCTGACGCCGACGTTCACCATCGAGCCGGTGCCCGGCGTGAAGTACATGCGGCTGATCTCGACCCCGTCGCTGGCGGATGCGGACGACTATGAAAAGCTCCGGAAGTGGCAGCCGGTGAAGCGCGAGCTGCCGCTCGCCCTCGGCCGCGAGGGCTTCGCGTCGGCGACCTTTGAGTTCATGGATGCTTACGGCAAGGTGAGCGAGCCGGTGGAAGTCGCCTTCCTCGCGACCGGGCTCGATGCGTCGTGGATCGTGCTCTTCGGGCGGGTCGTGCCGCCGGTCACGATCGCGGCGGGGCAGAAGGTCGCGTTTTTCGACGGCGGCATGCGCGCCGGCGGCGTGCGGCTGGAGGGCGCGCAAGGCGAAATGGCGCCGCTTTCCGGCTTTTCGCTGAATTCCCTGGCCGCCTCGAAGGCCGCGAATGCCACGTCGGCGAGCGCCGCGGCGCCGGCCCCCTCGTCGACGTCTTCCGCGCCGGACTGGCAGGGCGAAACGATCTTCAGCGGCGCGGTGACGATCGAGGCGGGCGCGACGCTGCGCGGCGGCGCGGTCTTCGAAGGGACGCTCTCGGTCCAGGGGACGGCGGCCGCGCCCGTCGTCTGGCAGGGTTCCTGCGGCTCCTTCGGCTGCATCGTTGACCTGTCGGGTCCCAGCGTCGTGCTGCGGTATCTGAAGGCGACCGAGCTGGACTTCGAGCTCAAGCGCTGGGGCGACGACCAGACGACCACGATCGAGGACGTCGACTTCGATCGCGTCGGCATCAACCAGAGCGCGGACCTCGCCGTCAGCGGCGACCACGCGACCTCGAACCTGACGATCGCGCACGCGACGCTCCGGAAGGGCTTCGTCGCGCAGGTTTGTCACCGGATCGTCGGCTGGGTGCCGCCGGACGCGCAGCGACCGCCAGATCCGCGGGGCCCGGCCGATAATACAGGCACCGGGTCCGGCGATACCGGCTCGACCGGAACTACCGACCCGGCGCCCGGCAGCGTCGTGAAGCCTTGGGACCATGCGCCATTGATCGCGACCAGCTTCGCACTGAGCGCCTCGGTGCTCGACGGCGCCGCCGTGCGCCTCGGCTGCGCCCGCTCGGCCGCCGTGCGCATCGAGGCGGTGCGCGTCGTGCTCGCCGGGAACGCGTTCGGGGCGCCGCCGCCGGGCGGCGATCCTGGCATCCGCGGCTACTACGTGAAGGACGGGGAGCACCTGCCGGCGGTCGAGGCCGTCGACTACGCGCCCGCGGCCAACTGGTTCGCCGACCCGAGCTTCGCGGCGATCGGCGTGACGGCGGCCGCCTGGCCGGCGGCGATCCTCGGGGACCTCCTGCCGGCGGCGCCGTCGGGAGCAGGCATCCGCTGAGTACGGGCCGGCGCCTGCGCCGGCGCGAGGGTTCGCGCTCAGGTCACGGGCAAGGCTGGGGACCCGTGGCGCCAGGAACCGCTTGTTGCGCGTTGCGCGAGCATTCACTGACGCCGACGTGGCCGCAGGACTCGAGCGCGAGCGAAACGAGGATCAAGATGACCGATGCCCATAAAAAAGGACTTCGCAATAAACTCAAAACTAGGAACCTCCGTGATGCGACCGGTTATCTAGCGCATCCATGGGACCCGCGCCACTGTCGCACCTGAGCTACAGGATGTCATTTTTCACTACGGACATGCAAGAGCTCGAAAGGCCTCAAACTCGCGGACGAATTTCGTGAGTGAGGGCTTTGGGACGAGCGAAATGACACGCGCGCGTGCCCAATTGTTTCACCTGTTCAACCGGTAACCTGGCGGACGCGGCGCCGCGCCGGGCGCCGTGC
This sequence comes from Pseudomonadota bacterium, assembly GCA_043786345.1. Lineage (GTDB taxonomy): Bacteria > Bdellovibrionota_B > Oligoflexia > Oligoflexales > CAIYRB01 > JANOTL01. The sequence goes on along the minus strand of JAYVWD010000274.1, from coordinate 7,360 downwards.
ACAAGGCTGCCGGGGCGGCGGCGCGGTTCGTCCGTGCGGCGCTCACCGCGAAAAAAGTTGACAATTACTATTACGCTCAATCCGAAAGCCGCCGTTTGCCTTTAAGGAAGGGCAAGCTCGAGGGCCGATGCGCCGCGAAAAACGTGATGTTGATCGTCTCTCGCAGCCCTAGGTCCTGGTCCAGCTCGATCAAGTCGCGGAACTCCTTGAGGAGCACCTCGAGCTTGCGGCTGAAAACCTGCCCGAGGCCGAGGCCAAGCGCGCGTACATAGGGGCCGCGCTCGTTGCAGGCGAGCCGGGAGCCGAGGAAAAAGGGGAGGAAAAAGGCCAGCTCCCACGTCAGGACCGGGACCAGGCGGGACGAGAGCCCGATCGGCGAGACCGGAATGGGTCGCGCGGCGAAGAACAGCCGGCTCCAGGAAAAAGGCGCGAAAAGCGCGCAGCCGAGGCCGCCATCGGTGAGCATGTCGAGGAGCGGGTGCGACGCGGCGGCGAGGATGAGCAGCGCGGCGACCAGGACGACGCGCGCCGCCCCCGGCGGCGCCGGTTCCTTGGCGGTTTGCAGCTTAAGGCGGGCGGTGCCGAGGAGACCGAGGGCGGCGGCGAACGCGAGGGAGTGCGTGAACCCCCGGTGGCCGAAGTGATCGCCGTAGTCCACCCCGAACCGAAAGCCCGCGACGTCCAGGTCGGGGGACGTCGCGAGCACGCCGGCGACCAGCGGCGCGGCGCGCTGCCACGGCTTCGGCACGAGCGGCCGGGCGTAATTCAAGAGGCCAGCGCCGACGAGGGCGTGGCCGACGACCGTGGGCAGCGGGGACTCCTGGCGGATACCCGGCATTGTCTCAATGGCCGTTGATGAACGCCACTCCGAACTTCCACACGCCCTGCGGCGCGCCGAGCACCTTGCGGTTTCGGAGCGTGGGCTGACCGGCGCCGACGTCCCAGGTCTCGAGCACGAGCTGCGCAGCTTCCGCGTAGTCGATGCCCGCGGTCGCGGCGAGGTCCTGGCCGTGGGCGTGCGCGGCGTTGAAGACGCGCTCGGTGCTTTTAAGCGGCAGCGCCCGCTTGGCGCCCGTCGCGGAGTCGAGCACGAAGGCCGAGCTGCCCCCCTCGCCTGCCGCGGCGACGATCGCGCGCCCGGTGCGGTCGTCGAAGGCGATCTGGCTCACCGCGCCGGTCGCCTGCGCGAGCGGCTGGAGCTGCGCGCAGCTTCCCGAGCAGGAGAAGATCTGCGCCCCCGAGCCGAGCAGGAGCGTGCCGTTCGCGCCGAGGGCGAGCGCGCTGGCGCCGCTGGCGCTCGCCGGCATGGTCTTGGAGCCGAGGCCCGCGAGGCTCCGGTCATAGAAGCCGAAGACGCCGTTGCCGCTGGTCGCGATCCGCTGATCGGAAGCCGAGGCCGAGACGTCGGTGACCGGCGCGTTGGCGGCGACGTGGCTGCGCGCCTGCCAGAAGCCCGTTGTGCCCTGGTCGAACGAATAGAGGCCGCCTTTGTGGCAGTGGAACTCGTCGGCGCAGTCGTCGCCGCCACCGACGAAGAGCCGGAGGCCGTCGGCGGAGAAGGCCGCCGCCTTCGGGATGGCCGGGCCCGGAAAGTGGCCGAGGCTCGCGCTCGTGTCGACGTCGTAGAGCGCGACGAAACCGGGCCCCGCCGTCGCGACGACGTGCTGTCCGGGGCGCGCGGCGACGACGCGGCCGGCGTCGCCCGTGATCGTGTTGACCTCGTTGAGGCTCGCGGCGTCGAAGATGTGGAGCGCGCCGGGCGTGCCGAGGGCGATCAGCTCGGCGCCGGCCGGGCCGGTGTCGCCGGGATCTCCCGGGTCGTTCGGGTCATCGGGATCGGCGGCGCGCTCGCAGCGCAGGTCGAAGGCCTGCGGCGGCACGGCGCGCACCCGCCAGGTCGCGTCGCCGGTCGCGGCGCGCACTTCGGCGAGGATCGGCGCGTAGTTGTAGTCGTGCCGCTCGGACCGCCCCGCGCGCAGGAGGCGCTTGATCGGCTGCGAGGTGAGCGTGCTCTCGTCGCCGTCGGCGTTGCGGGCGACGACCTCGAGGGTCGTCGTGCATTCGACCGTGACCGTTCCCTGGTTTTCGAGGAAGGCCCAGACCTGATCCTTGTCGGGCTTCGGCACGGCGGCGCTCTTGAAGATGAACTGCTCCCCCTCGGCGCGCGCGAGCCCGGCGAGGAGCAGGAAGGCGGTCGTGCCGCTGATGATCTGCAGTTTCATGGTGGTTGTCCTGTGCATGGGGTCGTGGTCCTCCGACCATCCAACGCGGAACGCCACCGAATGCTGCCGATAACTTTGTTGAGCACGATGAGCCTGGGTTCCGATGACGGCTGGATTCAGCTGATTGGAGCGTCGACCAGCCCCGACGGCTATCATGCCGGCAATAATACGGCTGCTCTCATCGATATTTATGCAATAATATCCGGTTGTTGTCGGCGCGATCGGGCGTGGATCGCCGGTCCTCAAGTGTTTCCCCGAGCTTGTCGAGCCTAGTCCGTAAGGCTTCCATTCATTGTGAGGGATTGCGATGCGCTTCAGGACTCGAGCGGTGGCTCTTGGCGTCCTCCCCCATGGTAAAGGCCTGCGCACCGGCCGCGAAGCGCTCGGCGCCGGCCGCGCCCGCCTTGAAAGCCTCCTCAGGATCGGGCAGTTGCGTCGGATCGGCGCCGGGCTCGACCGGCGCGCAATAGACCTCCGCGCCCCCGCCCTGCAGCGCCCAACCGTTGGCCGCCCGCTGACGTCCCCCGGTCCAAAGATAGAGCGCCGTGCGCCGGGCGCGGACGAACTTGCGCCCGAGGACGTGCGTGTCCGTTTCCGCCCCGTCGCCCTTCGCGTACGCCGCGGTCGCCCGCCCGGCGCACACCCGCGCCCCGGCCTTCGGCCCGACGTAGGCGGCACCCTGGGTGTCGCTGCCGTTCCCGTAGAGGTCGAGCCCGACCGCAGGCCCGGCCGCCGCCCCTTCACCGGGAATTAGAAAGCGGCTCCCGCCCCAGTCCAAGGCCCGACTCGCACACTGACTCCCGTCGTCGTCGTCGGCCGCCTGGCACGTATGCAGGCACCCGTCGCTCCGGTCGCACTGCCCTTGCGGTGCCGGCACGTCGGCGGGGTTGGTGTCGTCGGCGATCCCGAGGCAGGTCCCGTGCACCCGGAGGCTTCCGAGCGTCAGGTGATAGCCCTCGGGAAAGTCCTCTTTTTCGAGGACCAGGGTGCGCTCGGCGTTGCGGTGCAGCTTCAGGATCTGCCCATCCACGTAGTCGGACTGCGTGAGGACGTCGTCGCCGTTGGTCGCGTCGACCGCGACCTCGAGGTCGCATTTGATCACGAAGGGGTGCGCATTTCCGAAAGCGTAACGGAGCCGGATCTCGCCGGCCGTCTCGACGGCGGGGAACGCCCGCACGGTCACTGGAAACAAGGCCTCGGCGTCCTCGAGCACCCACCACGGCCGGTCCGCGGCGGGCGCGGCCGAGGACACCAGGAACAGCAACGGGATCATCCACTTCATCTCGGTATCCTCTCTTCGGGATGGGCGGTTTTTCAGCGCACGGAGTCCTGGTAGAGCGCTTCGATGAAGGCGACGTCGAGGTGCTTTTCCGGCTTCGGATTGGGGCGGGTATGGCGCCACACGAAGTCCGGGTGGTCCTGGCGGCTCGAGCCGACCCATTCGCCGCCGGTGATTTCGCCGGCATCGTTGCCTTCGAGCAGGTACTCGTAGGTCTTGACGGCTCCGGTCACCAGCGTGACGCGGGTCGTCACCCAGAAAAACTTGGTCGCGGCGGCGTCGAACGCGTAGGTGGACCCGCTGCGGTTGACGAGCTGGTTGGCGGCTTGCACGTCGAGCGTCGTCTTGCGCAGGACCTGATACTTGACGATCGGATAGTTCCACACCTGCTCCCCGGCCTGGATGTCGTTGATGACCGAGCGGTGCTCGAGCCCGAGGAAGTTGGCGAGGGCGAGGTGAAAAGCCGCCGGGTTGACGCCGCGGCAGTTGGCGTCGGTCACGCGGCCGGTCGCGTCGACCGGGATGCTCGCGAGGTTGCACCGGCCGCCGACGATCTGGCCGCCGTCCTGCCAGATGGAGATGAGCAAGGCCTTGATGTCGGTCGTCGAGAACGTGACGCCTTGCCGCGTGACGCTGTGCAGCGGCGCGGACGTCATCGTGCCCGCGGCGGCGAGGCCGTTGCAATGGCCGGCCCACGAGGTGCCGCCGAGCTGCTCGGCGAGCTGGAGCTCGGCGCGCTGCGCGAGGCCTTGGCCGTTGGTCGCCTGGTCGAACTTCTCCAGCGCCGATGGCTGGCCGCCGACGCGCTTGGCGAGGCCGCCCGCCGAGAACGGATAGTAGTCGCCGGTCCAGACGGCCCGGCTCGTGCCCTGGTCCGGCAGGCTTGCCCAAAGGTCCGTCATCGAGCCCTCGTAGCCCGGCACGTCGCGCGGGTCGTTGCGGTCGTCCAGCGCCTCTTTGGCGGACGAATCATCGCGGGGATTGCCGCAGGCAGAGAGGAGCGTCGCCGAGGCGAGCGCGGCCGTGAAGAGAAGACGCATGATTCAGTTCCTCCAAAGTTTGGTGATGAGAGAAGAGACGCTCGCGAGCAAGCCCTCGTCGTAGCTTTTGGGACGACCTTCGGCCTTGGCGAAGATCCGGTCGGACCGCGAGCGCGGGGCGCAGCGGATCGTCAGGCGGCCCAGGTCGACGATCTTGTCGTCGGGGGCGAGCCGGCTTCCGAAGTCGAAGCATTGCTCCTTTTTCTCGCCTTGCTGGTAGACGGCCCAGCCGGTCTGATAGACGTCGCGCTCGTCGTAGGTCTGGGTTTCGGCCTTCCCCAGGAGCTCCGGCCACACGCGCACGCGGCATTCGATCGCCTCGGCGGTGTTGGTCTGGGACTTCGGCGCGGTCTCGACTTTTTCGTGGGCGAAGGTGAGACAAATCCGTTTGTCTTCGACCCTCTTTAAGCTCGAATATTTGAAGTGCACGAGCTCGGCCCGGGCGGCGGTGCTGGCGAAGGCGCCGGCGGCGAGCAGCAGGGTCAGGGGAAGGCGGCGGAGCATGGGCGGATCCTCACCAGGGTTGAAAGTTTTCGGCCGGAACGGCCCAGGCTTCACGCTGCGCGTCGGCATTGTTGCGGCCCCAGCCGCTCTTCTTGGCCGCGGCGACGGCCACGGACGCTGGTTCGGCGGCGGGCGCGTTTTTCTTCACGTCGCCGTCGGCTTTGAGCCGCGCGTCGCGCAGGGCCAAGTCCTTCTCCAGGGCGTCGACCTGCCGCTGGAGGCGCGCGACCTCGGCCGTCTCCGGCCGCGGGCATTCCGCCGCCGCGGCGGGCGCGGATTCCGCGGCCGTCCGGAGCAGCCCTTCCGGCCGCGGCACGGCGTATCCGAGGAGCGCCGCGAGCGTGACGGCGGCGGCGACGGTGATTTGGGAGCGGGAGACCATGGAGAAAACCTCGCGAAATCAGGCGAAACGCAGGGAAAATAGCGCGATGAACGAAACGAGGCGCGGGGATCGGCCCCGCGCCCCTTGTCGTCACCAGGGGTGGTACGGGTCCTTGCAGCTCGCTTGGTCGGGCGTGCCGCCGCTTTGCTCGGGAACGTCGCCTTTGCAGGTCTGGCCGCAGTCTTTGTACTCGGGGTCGCACACCTTGTGCGGATCCGGGACCTGGCTGGGATCTTGCTGCTCCGGGCCTTGCAGCTCGAGGCAGGCGCCGTCGACGCGCAGGGAGTCCTTGAGCGCGTAGTAGCCTTCCGGCTGATCCAGCGTGTAGAACGCGAAGCGCACTTCGAAGGTGCGGCGCGCGCGCAGCAGCTTGCGGTCGAGGTAGGCCGACTCGGTCAGCTCGTCGTCGCCGTTGGTGAACGTCGCGCGGGCGATGTAGTCGCAGATCTGCACGTAGGGCTTCTTGTCCGCGACTTCGAGGCGGACGATCAGCTTCTCGGGCTCCTGCGCCGACTGCGAGTTTTTGACGTCGACGACGTCGCGGTTTTGACCCGGGTTCGCCGGTCCGGAGTCGTTGTGGTCTTTCCAGGCGAAAGCCGAGCCGGACGCGAGGAGCGCCGACAGGACGAGGCCGCGGGAGACCAGCTTCATATTCTTCACGATGAACCTCCTCAAGTTTTTGACGTATCAGCGGCAGATCAGCCTGCCTGAGAAGGAAACGCGGACCGAGTTAGGATGCTGCGGTCCCGCGCGAAAATGGTTGATGAGGCGGACCCAAGGCCGGGGAAACGGAAAAGGGCCGCATCGAAAACGATGCGGCCCCGAGGGAGTTGACGAGCGCACTCGGTCTAACGCTCGCCACTCCACGACCCTTGTTCGAATCCCTGCTGCCGGCCCCAACGACCATGGAAGCTGCGGCCGTCCTGGCCCCGTTGAAAGGAGAACCAGCCCTGCTCGCCCTGGGCGCGCCAGGTGCCGGACACTTCCCGGTCGTCAAAGCGCTCGACGGCGAGGTCGCCGGTCCAGCTCGAGGTGGTGTATTGGCCGCCGTGGCGGTCGAAAAAGTTGAGGCCGGCCTGCACCCATTGGTTGTTGACGCTGTAACGGGAGTGCCAGGGGCCTTGGAACCAGGCGTCATGGCCGCCGGTATCGCCGCAGGATTCCATCTGCCAGCCCCATTCGACGCGGCCGCTCTGGTCGTCCTTGAAGAGCGCGAGGTTCGCCGGGCCGCCCTGGTCGTCCACCTTCATCGCGTGCAGATAGAGGGCGCTGTGCAGGACGACGGTCTCGCCGCAGTCGCTCGCCATCATCTGGTCGTGGCCGCGGGTGAGGTCGTATCTCGCCGCCCACGGACCCTGCGGCGCGCCGAGCAGCGATCCCGGAGCCAGGCGGTCGTCGCCCTGCGCTTCGGCCGCGTCCCGCGGGTTGAGCCAGAAGTTCATGTCGGCGAACCGATCGCCGGCCGCGCTGCCGTGGCGCGCGTCGTAGTCGGCCTCGATCCCGACGTAGTTCTGGCCGGTGGCGCGCAGGTAACCTTCGAGCGCGAACGCGTCGATCTTGAGCCGGTAGCCGTGCGGGACCTGCACCTCGACCGTGAGGTCGCAGGTGGCGCCGACCTGATTGCCGTCGGCGACCTGGTCGAGCGCCTGGAGCGTGCGGTTCTCGAAGTTGAGGCCGAAGGCGATGCGGTCGTTCGGCAGGGGCGTCATGCCGGGGCGGACGTCGGCGTTGGTGCAGTCGCCGGTCACCGCGGTGACCACCGTTTGCGGCATCGGCGCGCTCGCGTGGACGGGGGCGCTGGCCAGGCCGGCGAGGAGGGCCGCAATTTTGAGGGTCGTCTTCATGGGTCGTGGGTCCTTTGGGGCGTCAGGGTTGTGCTGGTCCCGGGCGCCGGCGGTAGACGACGGGCCCGAAGGTCACGCCATCGATACGC
>JAYVWD010000273.1:0-1658 GCA_043786345.1 Pseudomonadota bacterium | reverse complement strand
CAAAGCTCCTTTTCCGCGCCGAGCTCGGAGGCGGGAAGGCGCGCGTCACCCGCCTCGACATGAACGTGATCGTCGCCACGGGCGAAGGCACAGCGGCGGCGCTCGGGTCGGTCGTCGAGCTGCGCCTCGCAAAGGCGGACGTCCCCGAGCTCGCCGGCGCCACCGACCTCGCGGTGCGCGTGTTCGCCGCCGAGAACGGCACGGGTTACACGGTTGTCGACCGGATGCAGACCATGTTTCTGCGCTCGCGCTTCGACCAGGTCGCCGCGACCGCCGGCACCGACTGGGCGGACATCCGCTTTCTGGAGCCGCCGGGGACGGCCGACCCGACGCTGGCGCCGTCCTACCTAGCCCTCGGCGCGGCCTTGGTCAAAGAGCTCGAGGCGGCCAATCAGATCCCCTTTTACGAGCGTGGGACCCTGCCGCTCTTCTTCGTCGCCAAGGAGGAAAACGGGTACGCCGGGCTCAACACCTCCGACCGCGGCATGTTGACGACGCTCGGCGCCAGCACCGCGATCCTGACCAGGGCGCAGCTCCTGGCGCACGAGCTGGCGCACTATCAGAACGCGCGCAGCTCGCGGGTGAAGAGCCGCTGGCTGCAGGAGGGCATGTCGGAGTGGAGCGCCGAGCGCCTCCTTTACCGGCACTACCCGCGGCGCGCGGTGCACCGGTATCTGCAGCGCCTGCGCTTCGACCGCTACTTCGACGCGCTCGACGGCAAGCCGGACCAGTTCCCGCTCGACACCTGGGGGACCGAGGTCGAGCGCTCGGGATACGAGAAGAGCCTGATGTTCTTCGACCTCCTCGAGCAGGTCGTCGGGCAGGCGGCCTTGATCAGAGCCTTTCAGATCGGGGTCAATGAGCCGCTTGACGGCGCCGCGTTCCAGCGGGTGCTCGAGCGCGAGACCGGAAAGGACCTGACGAGCCTGTTCAGGTATTGGGTGTTTCCGGGCGATCCGACGCCAGAATACGATCCATACCATGTATACAAGGACGATGACGGCGACGAGCTGCTCGGCCTCGACGAGCTGGCGCTCGGGACGGATCCGACGCTGGCGGATACCGACGGCGACGGGCTCACGGACGCCGAGGAATTTTACGGCGGGTCCGACCCGCTTTCGAGCGCGCTGGATCCGGCGGGCGAGCTCCTCGGAAAGCCGGTTTCGCGCCTCGCGACGACGGCCACGGACACGAGCGCGCTTTTGCGGATCGGCGGCGATCCGCACGCCACGCGCACCTATGGTTTCGACCCCTATACCGCCGAGACGCCGACGGCGTTTCACCTGCCGCTGTTCGTGCGGCCACCGGCGACCGTGGCCGTGGCGACCACGCTCGCCGGCGTCGCCGGGCCCGTCGAGATTCTGGCCCGGCCGCTCTTCGTGAATGGCCGGGAGGTTCCGACGCCCTCGCCCACCACCGGGATCCTGCCCGCCGTCCCGCATAAACAGAGCGTGATCTACGACGGCGTACGGGCCGAGGCGCCGGCCCCCGGCGCCATCCCCTACCCGTCCGTCACCGACCCTAACCAGGACGTTCCGGCCGAGGCCGCCGCCTTCGATCTGACCGGGCTCACAGTGAGTTTAGAGGACGATGAAGCAGTGTCTCTCGTCTTGAATACCTTTAAAGACAGTGATGATTTTGGTGGTTATGGTGAGTAT
>JAYVWD010000272.1:0-4979 GCA_043786345.1 Pseudomonadota bacterium | reverse complement strand
GGCCTCCTGGACGTCCGCATCGACGGGCGCCATCGTCGGCAGAAGCGCCGCGCCCGCCATCTCCAGCGCCGCGCGCGCCCCGCGCATATAGGCGGCGTGAACGTCCACCATCCGGGCTTGCGCCGCCAACAACGCCGTCAGTGCCTCGGGCATATCGGGAGACCTTTCTGCGGACCATCCCGCGGGCTTAGCCGCGGACCGCGCGAGTTCGAAGGGGCCGCCGCCGGCGCGGACGTGCAGCGAAGGGCCGGTCTCGGCTGACTTTTCCGGAGTCGCGGCGAGGAAGAGCCGGCGGTCCAGGCGCAGCGGCCGGCCGAGCGCGTGGCAGGTCGCGACGATGCCCCAATAGGCGGCGAGCTCCTGGCCTTCGCGCGGGCAAAGGCTCGCGGCAAAGTGCGCGCGGCCGGCGAGGATCTCGCGCACCATCCGCGTCGCGCCGGCGCCGGGACCGACCTCGATGAAGAGGCGCACGCCGTCGCGCCAGGCGGCCTCGACGGTCGCCGGAAAATCGACGCCCGAGGCGGCATGCGCGAGGATCGACGCGGCGGCGACCTCGCTCGTCAACGCCAGCGCCTCGCCGCGGGCGCCGCTGTAAAACGTGACGCCCGGCGGCGCCGTCAGCGCGGCGCGGTGAAAGGCGAGGAACTCCCGCTCGACCTCGCGCACGACCGGGCAATGCAGCGCCGGGATCCCGGGCAGGGCGAGCGGCGGCGCCCCGAGCCGCGCGAGCGCCTCGGCCGCCTGGAGCGCATCGCCACCGATCACGCACTCGTTCGGCGTATTGATGTTGTTGAGGTAGACGCGCGGGAGGCCGGCCAGGGCCGCGCGCACCGCGTCCGGCGCCCGGCGGACGAGGAAATTCGCCCATTTTACGGGGACGTCCGGCGCCAGGCGCCAATGGCGGCGCACCGCGTCCATCGGGCCGGCGAGTTCGGTCGTGAAGAGCGGCGAGGCGCGCAGGCGCTCGAAGACCTCGTCGCGGTGGTCCCAGGCGCGGAGCGCGACGAGCGCGGCGGATTCGCCGAGGCTGTAGCCGATCGCCGCGTCGGGCGCGAGGCCGGCGGCGCCGAGCGCGTCGACGGCGAGCGCGGCGAGCGCGCATTGGCCGCCGAGGACCTCGATCTGACCCGGAGCGCGCGGGACGGCGGCCGTCCAGAACGCGTCTGCGCCCCACTGCGCGCGCAGGTGCGCGCAGTCCTCGTCCTGCCGCTCCATCAACGCCGGAAACGCGGCGGCGAGCTCGCGGCCCATGTTGCGGTAGTGGCTGCCGGCGCCCGGAAAGACGAAGGCGAGCCGCGGTCTCCCGGCCGTCTCCGCGCTGTAAAAGCCGTCGTCCGGCAGGATGCCCGGGCCGCGTGCCGCGGCCGCGCGCCAGCGGCGAAGCCACGCTTCGGGATCCGGCTCGCGCCCCAGATCGGCCAGCAGGGACCGCCGGAATGGCGCAGAATCATGCGCGTCTTCCCAGGTTTCCGCGGCCACTCCCCGCCAGGACGGCAGGCCCGTCGCGGCCAGGCGGTCCAGCAGGGCCGTCGTCGCCGTCGCGAGCGCCCCGGCGGTCGTATCACTCAAAGTGAAGAGGACGAAGCGGTCGTGCAGCGGGCTCGCGGCCGCGGTGCGGCGCTCGCCGGCCTCGACGACGACGGTCGCGTGGTCGCGCCAGGCGCCCGGATTACGCGCGTGCACGGCGAGCCGCCGCGGGCCGTCCTCGCGGTTGCGCAGCCAGTAATCCGGCGGATCGGCCCAAAGGCCGCTCTGGAGGCAGTGGATCGCGTCGGCGACGCGCAGCAGCCCGCCGGCGACGCCGGACACCGGCGACGCATGCAGGGTCTCGGCGCAGCCCGCCAGCAGGCGGCCGTCGTCGTCGACGTAGGCGAGGATCTCATCGCCGTCGCGGCGCGCCGCCGCCGCGTCCTTCAAGACGAGCGCCACGGCGGCGTCCTCGGCGGCGGCGAGCGCGGCCTCGCCGGACTCCCGGCGGACGAGCCGGCGGGCGGTGCTCTGCAGGAAGTGCGCGGCGGCGTCCACGGCGCCGACGAGGGCGACGCTCAGGTCGCCGCTCTTGATCGCGCGGACGCCGAGGGCGAGGGCCTTGAGCCCGGACGTATCCTCGCTCGAGACGGTGATCCCCAAGCCCCCGAACCCGAAGGCGCGGGCGACGCGGCTCGCGACGATGCCGCCGAGGGCGCCCATCACGCCGTCCGGCGTCAGCTCATGGCCGAAGGCCGGGCGCAGCTCGTCGGCCAACATCCAGCGGCAGCTGTGGTGATTCGTGGCGCCGTCGAGGGCGATGCCGATGAGGACGCCGGCCTCGGGTTTCGGCGCCCGGCCGAGCCGGGCCTGATCCACCGCGGTGCGCGCGGCGAGGAGCATCAGCAACTGCTGCGGCAGCAGCGCGCTCAGCTCGGACGGCGGCGTCCGAAACGCCGCGAGGGGCACGTCGAGGTCGGTCGCCATGCGCGCCGCGAACGGTTCGCCGCCGAACGCGTCCGCATAGGGCGACGCGGTGTCGGCGCCGTACCAGGCCCGCCCGCCGGCGCCGCCGGCCCAGGCCCGCCCGCCGGCGCCGCCGGCCCGCTCGATACCGAGGCCAATCACGGCAACCCGTTTTTCCGCGGGCGCGGACCCGGCGCCGGGGCCGGCCGGGGCCAGCTCGTGGCCGTCCTCGTCGGATTCGCGCCACTCCTCGAGCAGGACGTGGGCGTTGATCCCGCCGAAGCCGAAGCCGCTCACCGCCGCCCGGCGCGGGACCCCGGGCGCGCGCGCGGCCCAGGGCGCGAGGGCCGTGAGAATGGTGAAGGGCGAGGATTCCAGGCCCAGCCGCGCGGCCGGCGCGACGAAGTTGGCCGTCGGCGGCAGCGTGCGATGGCGCAGCGCGAGCAGGACTTTGGCGAGGCTCGAGGCGCCCGCGGCGGTGAGCAGGTGGCCGACGTTCGCCTTCACCGAGCCGAGGACGCAGGGCTGGGCGTCGGCGCAGCGGCGCGCGCCGGCCCAGAGTTGCCGGATGCTCTCGGCCTCGACCTGATCGCCGAGCGGCGTGCCGGTCGCGTGGCATTCGATCAGGTCGACGTCGCCCGGGTCCCAGCCCGCCTCGGCGTAAGCGGCGCGCATCGCGCGGAGCTGGCCCTCGCTGCTCGGCGCCATCAGGCTGCCGCCGACGTCGTTCGACAGGCCGAAGCCGGCGAGCACGGCGAGGATTTCGTCGCCTTGGGCGCGGGCGTCGGCGAGGCGCTTCAGCACGAAGAAGCCCGCGCCCTCGCCCACCACCAGCCCGGAGGCGCCGGCGTCGAACGGGCGGCTCACGCCGTCGGGCGCGAGCGCCCTGAGCTGGGCGAATCCCATCTGCGTATAAAGCGCGTCAGGGCGCGAGACGCCGCCCGAGATCACCGCGTCGGCCCGGCCTTCCTGGAGCTCGCGCGCCGCGAGCTTGAGGGCATAGAGCGACGAGGCGCAGGCGGCGTCGAGCGTCAGGACCGTGCCGCCGAGCCCGAGGCCCTTCGCCAGCAGCAGCGCCGGCAGGCCCGCGGCGAAGTGGTCGTCGGCCGGCGTCTGGGGCGGCGGCGCGCGCCGGCCGGTCGCCTGCTCGAGAAACGCGGCGCCGAGCCACTCGCGCGCCAGCCGGGACGAGTGGGCCGTCGGTAGCACGAGGTTGCCGATGATGAGGCTGACGCGACGGCGGTCGAGCGCTTCCGAGCGGCAGCCTTCGAAGGCGTCGCGGCCGACGTTCGCCGTCAGCCGGAACAGCGGGTCCAGGCGGGCGAGCAGCGCCGGGTCCAGGTCGAGGCCGCGGGGATCGAAGGCCTCGTCGTCGAGGAAGTACCCGCGCGCCGCCGGCACGTGGTCGACGACGCCGAGGGCGCCCGGACGAACGGCCGCCTCCGGCGGCACGAGCCAGCGCCCCGGCGGCACGGCGCGGGAGGCGTCGCCCCCCCCCGCCAAAAGGTCCCAATATTCGGCAGGATTCCGCGCCCCGGCAAACCGGAAACTCATCGAGACGATGGCGATGCGCGGCCGCGGGCTCATGGCGCCTCGACTCCCGCCAGCTGATTCCGGAGGAAGGCGCGCGCGAGGGCCGGCTCGACGGTCGCCTCGTAGCCTAAGAGGACGGCGGCGACGGAGCCGTCGACGCGCAGGATCTCGCAGTCGGCGACGGCGCGGCCCGGGCTCGTCGCGCGGATCGCGAGGCGCAGCTCGAGGAGGTCGGGCCCCGTCATCCCCGCGCCGAACTGCCGGTAGCTCTTGAGCCTGGCCGGCAGCGAGCGCGCCCCGAGGGTCGCCTCGCTCCAGAGGATCATGAGCTGAAACACGCAGTCGAGCGCGAGCGGCTGCGTGATCCAGGCGGCGCGCAGCGGCTCCGCATGGAAATCGCGCGGCTCGGCGCCGGCGGCGACCACCGCGGTGGCGCCCTCCGGCGACAGGCCGCGGATGGAGCGAAGCCCGCGCAAGGCCGGGCCGTGGAAGAGGACCTCGCTATAGATCGCCGCTTCGTCACGGCCATAAGACACCGTTTCCACAGCTATTTTTGCGGTCGGCGCGGCGACGGGCGCGGCGGCGAGGACGATGGTGGCGCGGGCGTTCGGTAGCGCCCCGGCCTTGATCTCGACGGCGCAGACGAACTCGTCGCCGCGTTTGCTCAGGGTCCCGCAGCTCGCGACGAGCGTGGCGGACTCGCCTAAGGCCAGCGTGACGCCTTTGAGGACGTGGAAGTCCTCGAGCCCGACGACGGCGAGGCCGGCGTGGCGCTGGGCGGCAGCGAGCGCCAGATACTCGAGGAGCAGGGCGGCCGGGAGGACGGCGCGGCCGCCCAGGACGTGGTCGCGGAGCACCGGCAGGGTCTCGAGCGAGGCGACGAACCGGAAGGCCTCACGCGCGCCGGGGTCCGGCGTCCGGCCGGCGACGGCCGGGCCCGTGGCGCCGGCGGAGGGGGTCACCGGCGCCCGGGAGCCGGGGCCCAGGACGACGATCTCGGCGCCGTCGTCGCC
>JAYVWD010000271.1:0-3702 GCA_043786345.1 Pseudomonadota bacterium | reverse complement strand
CGTTCGGGCTGTCCGATGGGGCACCATCTTTGCCCCGGCTGCGGCTTGGCCTGAAAGGGGCCGGCTTCGTCTTCGCACCAAACGTCGAGGCCGAGGCTTTCGGCCTGCGTATAGGCCTTTTCGATGAGTTTTTTTTAGCGTCCTTGTCAATATCTGTGACTTCGACGACGCCGTCTTTGCGCTTACGCAGGACAGTGCCCGTCGTGCACCAGCTACGATCTTTTTGCCAGCTGTAGCCGGCATCTTGGAGCGTCTCCCAAATCGTTCGATGGCCGACATCAGGCAGGCCGTCGTCAGCGGTGCGCAACGATTTCTTCAGCGTTTCAATCGACCAAACAGCCGTGCCATCGTCCTCGCGGTCCGGCTGCCGTTTGAGTTCGTCGATGATTCGCTGCTTTTCCTTGTCACCGTAATTCGGCTGGCGCCCACCACCGTGGCCGGGGTTAAGCGCCGCAAGTCCTTCCTTGTTGAATCGGCTCACGAGTGCTGAAACAGCGTGATAGGCCCGCCGCCCGGCCGCCCGCGCGGCCTCTGCATAGGTCTTGCCATCGGCGACGGCGAGCAGCTCTTTGGCGTGCGCGACGCGCGACGCCTCGTCGGTCAATGATTGGCTGACATGGACCAGTTCGTCTTTTTCAGCAGCATTCAGAGGCCGCAGAGGATCTTGGCGGATGCGACTCATGAGGTAGCCCTCCTCTAGGCATAGCATCTAGCTGATGCTATACCACCGCCAAGATCGCCGATCGAGCGCACCAAGGCCCTATAGTCACGTCCAAAGGCACCGACCCACTAGCCGACCAGAATGTCCTGATTCTTGTGTAACCCGACGATTTTACTGCGCAGCACGTGGGTGAACCGCTCGAGGACCGGGGCACCCCGCGTGTAATCCATGATCATGCCGACGGGGACCGTCGATTCTTCCCAATGCTCGAGCCCCGGGTTATGGATTTGCTCCATTTGACAATAGAGCGAGTGATCAAACTCGGCTTTTTCATGGACCTTGCCGTCGTGGATGTGCACGGTCGGAAAGAAGAGCTGGACGGGGTAGGTCGTCGGGAACTCGAAGGCCATGGGATGAAACGCTTGGTGCTTTGCCTTCAGCTTGAAGACGGCAAAGCCAAAAGATTCATATTGAGGCACGGCCCGCCAAATATTTTTCGGCAACCGAAACCGTGGATCCAGGCGGTCGAAGTCCTTGATGCTCGGCACGAACGAGGCTTCGAAACTACCGACCTGGACGACCGCCAGCTTAGGGTCGCCCTTTCCGCCCTCCCGCGCGCCTTTGCCGACATGCGCGCCCGGGGAATCCTTGCTGGGAAAGGCGCGGTCGAGGTCGGCGAAGAATTCCGGATATGCCGTCAAATCGATGAACTTGACGGCGGACTCGGCGGCCTTGGCCGGCACGGGGATCGGCAGGATCATGGCCAGATCCTGCTTGGCCGAAACCTTCATGCTGTAGACGAGGTATTGCGAGGTTTTCGCGGCGCGCCGGGCGAAAATTTGCGTCGTCGACACGGCTTCGACGACCTGAGAAAAGCAGCACATGGTGATCCTTTGCAAAAAAAATCGGAGGACTATTACGAGCCGCCTTCGATATGGTTGCGGAAGGCCTCGGCGACGGCGGCGAAAAATTTTTTCATCGCGGGCCGCTCGAACATGCGCTCAGCATAGGCTATCGTCGCTGAAAAATCCGTCTTCGGCAGGTTCGCATATTTGTCCATGTGTAGAAAGGGCGCCGACGCCACGTCGGCGATCGTCGGATCCGCGCCGGCAGCGAAGGCCCGGCCGGCCACGTATGCCTCGAAGCGCGGGAGGTACTAGAGCAAGTCGCCGCGCAGGTCGTCGACCTTCGCGAAGTTGCTCACCCTCCCCATCGCCGGCGCCAGCGCGACCTCTTTGCCGAGCGCCATCAAGGGCCGGGCGATGGCCTCTCCGAAGTCCGTCAGGTTCCTTCCGCAGGTCGTCGGTGCGGACCATGACGTGCTCGTGGGGGATCCGCGCCTCCTCGAGGAAGAGGATGACGCGCGGGGCGAACGGCGAGATCGGGCCGGCATAGAGCTTCAGCGTGATCGTCGCGTATTCCCTGATCTCGGCGAGCTTTTGGACGAAGTCCTTGCAGTTTGCGCCCGGACCGTTGGGCGGGACGATGTTGCACGACATCAACCAGGTGCGCAGGAACGGGCGCTCGTCGTCGGCGACGATGGTCGTGAAGTTCTGGCAGAGATCCATCAGCGCGTCCGTCAGGCTCGCGGCGGGAGCTGCTTCGGGCTGGGAGTCCGTTTCATCGGATTTGATCGCGCCGGTCGCCGGCGTCGGCGGCCTCGGGCGGCAACCGCTCGCGACGGCGACGACGCCGGTTAGCGCCAAAAAGCGGAGGTATCGGCTCATGAGCAGAGCATACCACGGACCGCCGCGGGGCCAGCGCTCGACGGCGTCGCGCCGCGGCCCAGGCCGTAAGGCCGCTTACTTCGCCGCAAGCACCGCCTTGTAGGCGCCGCGGCGCGACCATGCCGTGGCGAGGTGCAACACCAGGAGCGCGAGCGCGATGGGCGCACCGGCAGGGGCCAGGACCAGGTGGAACAACACGATGTTGACGGTGATCGGCGCCAGCACCACCAGCGCCAGCGGCACGAATCGGTTGCTCAGCAGCGACAGAGCCACCAGGAGCTCCGTCCCCTTCAGCAGCGCGAAGAAGTAGGGTGCGCTGAAGAGTCCGCCGAGGAAGGCCTGGGCACCGGCCGGGAGCGGCGGCTGCGGGGCCCAGCCGAAAACCGCGTTGCCGACCGAAAACAGCAGGAGCGCCCCGAGCGCCCACCGGGTGGCGGTAAAGGCACGGGTCGGCCAGACGGACGTGCTGGTAGCGTCGATGGAACCGACCGGTTTAAGGACGGAGGCCGCATTGCTCTTCATTTCAGGAACTCCTGGTGGCTGGTGTTTCCCCTCACACGAGTCACTTTACGGCCGAAGCTCGATTGGACAATAGACCGCAAAATATGGAATCATCGTTCAGAATTCTGAACAATTGGAGACGGCCTTGGAACTCAGTGACGTGGCTGTATTTATTAAGGTCATTCAGGCCGGGAGCTTCACCGAGGCGGCCCGCCGGCTCGGCGCACCGAAGTCCACCGTCAGCTCCAAGGTGTCGGGCCTCGAACGCCGGCTCGGGATCACCCTGCTCCACCGGACGACCCGAAAGCTTCGCCTTACCGACGAGGGCGAGGCGTTCTTTCAGGCCTGCGCCCGGGCGCTCAGCGAGATCGAAGCGGCCGAGGCCTTGGCAGCCAGCGGTCAAAAGAGCCCTCAAGGACGGGTCAGCGTCACCGCGCCGAACGATTCCGGCAAGCTCCTGGCGCAGTTTCTGAAGGGTTTTCGGGCAAAATTCCCGGGAATAAGCGTCGATCTGGTGTTGACCAATCGTTACGTCGACCTGATCGGCGAAGGCATCGACGTCGCGATTCGCGCCGGCGACATGGAAGACTCGTCGCTGATTGCCCGGAAGGTCGCCACGACCCGCCGGGCGCTCTTTGCTTCGCCGGGATACCTGGCCCGAGCGGGCGCACCGAAGCTTCCGAAGGAGCTGGCCGACCACCAGTGCATTTTGTTCAGCACGGCCAGGAGCGACCGCTGGCGGCTGACCAATGGAAAGCAACGGGCCGAGGTCAAGGTCGCCGGCGCCGTCAGCGCCGACGACATCGTGGCCCT
>JAYVWD010000270.1:0-8991 GCA_043786345.1 Pseudomonadota bacterium | reverse complement strand
CCTAAGCGCTCGCGGATCTGGTCCTGCCCGTTCATCATGCAGTAACCGAGCAGATACTGGTTTTTGCCGAAGTTGAGGCCGAGGAACCACGAGGTCTCGCGCTGGGCGCGGAGCCGGCCGTAATGCCAGGTCTTGAGCCAGTCCACGGGCTCGAGCGTGTACGAGGCCGGCTGGTAGATCGCGTTCGCCTGGGGCTCGCCGGCGTCGGCCAGCCCGACGTTCGAGCCGTTGAGCTCGAAGCCGGTCTTGCGCTCGATCAGGATGCCGAGCTGCGAGCCGAACTGGTCGAGCTCCTGGCGCGCGTGCGCCGTGTCCTTGCCCGATTTGAGGCCGATGTCCTCGATGAAGACGACGCCGAGGCTGTTGAAGTTCGAGCGCAGTGGCACGAGCGCCGACATGGCCAGGCCCTGGCCGGACGCGCCGTTGGTGTCGTCCCCGCCGCCGCCGATATGCTTGCTCTTGTGCGTCGCGCCGTTGCTCGCCGAGCCGATCGCCGAGGTCGCCTCGACGTCCTCGGCGGCGTCGGCGCGGGCCGTCTTCTGGTTTCTGGCGTTGCCGCCCCCGCCCATCACCATCGTCGAGCCGGCGTCGAAGGCCTCGTCGCCGCCGTCCGTGGCCGGCGCCGCCTCGGCGCCCATGTCGAGGCCGATGCGCGTCGCCCCGTCGTAGTTGTCGGGCAGCTCGGCGCCGCGAGCCCAGGGGGCGTCGCTCATGGGCAGGAACAGGGTCGAGCGGATGTTCACGTAAGGCTCGACGTAGTCGACGATCGCCGAAGGCCCCGCCGCCCCGTCGAGCGGGAAGATCACGCGCGGGACGCCGTCCTGCGGGACCATGATGCAATGGATCCGGCCGGTGTTGTAGTGCTTCGACAGGATCGCGAACGCGGCCGTCAGGTCGTCCGTCATCGTCGATTCGGACTCGGCGGCTTCGCAGATGTGGTTCAGGTGCTCGATGAAGAGGCGCGAGGGCAGGTTCTCGACGCTCTTGGACCGGTCCTTGACCGTGGACGTGACGGCGAGGGCGGCCTCTTTCAGCACGATGCCGCGCTTTTCCATCAGCTTCCGGGTGTATTCCACGATCGTCTTGAGCTCGAGCTTGTGCGCGAGCAGGAAGGCGCGGCGGATGTAGTCGGTCTTCTTCTGGCCGTGGTCGAGGAGGTGCGTGCCGAACCACAGGTAGGCGAAGACCTGCACGAGGTTGTTGCCGGCGATCTTGGCGCTCTTTAAGGCCTGGTCGTACTGGACCCGGACGTTCTTCGGGTTGCCTTCGAGCTCGCCGGCGCGCGCCTGGAGCAGCATCGGGATGGCGCGGGTATTGCCCTTGAGCGACAGGACGCGTTTCTTGAGCTTGACGAGGAGCAGCTCCATCTCCTGGACGCGCATCAGGTGGCGGCCGTGCTCCTGCTCGAAGATGATGGGGAAGGTGAACGCGAACATCCCGACGAAGTCTTCCTCGAAGGGGTAGAGGAACTCGGAGTTGTCGACGAAGCCCTGCATCGTGATGACGTACGCCTCGCGCGTCTTGTCGATTTCGCCGCGGGCGAAGGCGATGATCGTGTGGATCACTTTGGTGAACTGGTCGTTGCCGCGGCCGGCGACCTTCTGGCGGCGTTTGAGGAACATCTCGCCGTGGCGGACGATGTTGTCGCGCGAGCCCTGTAGCAGGTAGCCGTAGAGCATCATGGCGACGTAGCGCGGCGACAGCCAGTTGCGGGTCGGCACCGTATCGGGCATCCGCTGGCAGTAGCGGTAGAGCGCGGTGAAGTTGCAGCGGGCGAGCTCGCGGAAGATCTTGAAGAGCAGGCCCTCGCCGTAGGCCAGGCTGTCTTCGTTGGGCTTCAGGAACTCCATGGCCTCCTTGAGGTGGTCGGAGACCTCCTCCTCGCGGCCTTTCACGTAGTCGATGGTCAGGACGCGCAGCAGCGCGATGTAGCCGTAGGTCGAGCGGAGCTGGCAGGCGCGCGCCACGTCCATCGCCAGCTCGAGGTAGAAGTAGGCCGTGCGGGCTCGCCCTAAGTACCCGAGAAGAGCTGCTCTTTCCGCGACGACCCGGATCAGGCTCGAGGCCGAGCCGCGGCCCTTCAAGGCCTCGGCCAAGGCGTAGTTGTGGTGGATCATCGCCGCCATGCGGCGGTCTCGGAGGTTGAGGAGCGAGCCGGCCTCGTAGATCTTGATGGCGGTGTGCTTCCGCTCCATCTTGTCCGGGTCCTCGCGGCGGAGCGCGTGGGCGATGTGCAGCACCTTGTAGAGGCGCATCTTGCGCTTGTTGAACGGCAGCGCGTCGATGAGGAGCGAGAGGGCGAGCTGGAACTTCTCCCAGCCGTTGACGACGGGGACGGTGCGGCGCAGGAGCCGCAAGGCATAGTTGATGAGCTTGGCGGTCTCGCTCATCACGCCGCCGATCATCTGGAAATTGATCGCCTTGTAGGCGACGGCGGCCTGCAGCTCGGGGCGCAGCTTCTGGCCGAGGAGCTCGCGGTAGGCCTTGAGGGCCCGGCCGTGGCGCTTTTGTTGGGCGGCGAGGTCGGCCAGGGTCTCCTGGACGTTGGCGCGCTGCTCGACGTTGCAGATCTGGTCGCGCCAGGTCGCCATGATGCGCCAGGCGTTCTCGTAGTAGCGCTCGGCGGTCTGCCAGGAGCCGCTCTTGTAGGCGGAGGCGCCGGCCTTCGTGTTGTATTTGAGGGTGCGCTCGGCGAGGGCCTTGTCGTCGGTGACGCCTTCGACGAGGGCCGAGTTGAAATGGTGAGCGAGGGCGAACAGGGTCTTCTCGGAGGGCTCGGGGATCGAGGCCTCGAGCTTTTCGCCGATCGCCCGGTGCGTGCCCCTGCGGACGGAGAGGTCCATACCATCATAGATGGCGTCGCGGGCCTTCTTGTGGGCGAACATGAAGGTCTTGCCGAGGTGCCGGAGGTCGGGGTCGTCGGTCACGCGGATGACGAGGCCCTCGTCCATCGCGCGCTGCACGGCCTTCATCACCGGCACGCTCTGGGAGCGGCCGCCGAGCAGCAGGACCTCGAACTGGAAGGTGAGGCCGATGGTCGCCGCGATGCCGAGCACCCCGCGGTCGAACTCGCCGTAATCCTGGATCCGGGACAGGATCAGGTCGATGGTATTGAGCTGGATCTGCGTCTTGCGGACGTTCTTTAAGTCGAACTCCCAGGCGCCGCCCGTGGACCCCACGTCGATCGGGTAGATCAAGTCGCGCGCGACCAGGGTGCGCGTGAGCTCGACGAGGTGCATCGGGTTGCCCTTGGACTGCTCGTCCAGGTACTGCACGAGCTCAGGCGTCACGCTGCTCGGCGAGGACAGCATGTTGCCGACGACCTGCTGGATCGCCGCGCTGGAGATCCGGGTGAGCTCGATCTCCTGGAACCGGCGCTTGAGCTTCTTGAACTTCTCGATGAACTGGTTGAAGCGCTCGTTGGTGAGGTGCAGGCCGGTGCGCTGCGTCACCACGAGGTAGAACTGCAGGGTGTTGGCGTTCGAGAAGAACGTGTCGATCAGGTCGAGGCTCTTCTCGTCGGCCCAATTCAGGTCCTGGAACATGAACACGACGGGCTGGTTGTCGGTGCCGAGGCAGCGGGTGAAGTCCGAGAAGGCCTTGGCGAAGGTGGCGAAGGCCTCGGCGTTGGTCATCACCTCGCCGGTGCTGGTCCCCTCGCCCGTAGCCTCGACGTCCTCTTCGGGGATGTCGATCAGGAACGGCTTGAGGCCCGGGACGATCTCGGCGATGCGGTGCGCGGCCGGGCCGATGGTGGCGCGGAAGCGGCGGCGCAGCTCCTCGGCCTCGGCCGGGCGGCTCTTGATGACACGGTGCAGGTATTCGTTGAAGGCGTTGGCCAGGGCGTTGAACGGCAGCGAGTTCTCGTGCTGGCTGAACTGGCCGGACACGAAGCGCACGTTGCGGCGCGCCAGGTAGGACTGGAACTCCGCGATCAGGCGGGATTTGCCGATGCCGGCGCCGCCCTTGACCAGGGTGATCCGGGCGCGGCCGCGCGGCTTCGCGACGTCCTCGTAGTCGGTCGTGAGCTGCTTTAAGTCCTTCTCGCGGCCGATCAGCTGGAGCTGGGCGGACACCGCCTGGAAGCGGTCCTTTAAGCCGAGCGGGAAGGTGATGCCTTGCGGGCGGCCGCCGGCCTTCTCGAAGAGGGTCTTGGCGCGCATCAGGTCGGCGTGCAGGGAGAAGGCCGTCTGGTAGCGGTCGGTCGGGTGCTTCGCGAGGAGCTTGTGGACGATCTTCTCGACGAGCGGCGGCACGTCCGGGCGCAGGTTCGTGAGCGGCTCGGGGTCGGCGAAGACGTGCTGCTTCTCGAGCTTTTCGCGGGTGTTCGCCGTAAACGGGGGCTTGCCGGCGAGCAGCTCGTAGAGGACGCAGCCGAGCGAATAGAGGTCGACCCGGTGGTCGATGGGCGCGTCCATCAGCGGGGTCTGCTCGGGCGCCATGTAGAGCGGCGTTCCGGCCGCCTCCTCGACGCTTTTTGCCGCGCCGTCCTTGCCGCCGCCGTGGTGGATGGCCTCGGCGAGCCGCGCGACCCCGAAATCCAGCACCTTCACCAGCACGCCGCGCTGGTCGCGGAAGGCCTGGCCGACGATGATGTTGTGGGGCTTGATGTCGCGGTGGATGATGTTTTTTCCGTGCGTATAATCGAGCGCCGCGGTGACCTGCAGGCCGACCTGGAAGAAGTAGGCGAGGTCTTTCCTGCCGTCGCGGGCCAGGCTCTCCTTGAGGTTCGTACCGTCGGCGATCTCCATGACGATGTAGTAGCCGCCGCCCAAGTCGGAGGCGTCCTCGTCCAGGTCGCGGCCGAACAGCCCGAGCTCGTGGAAAACGACGATGTTCGGGTGGTGGAGCTGGCTCATCAGGGACGCCTCCTTCTGGAAGCGCATGAGGTCGTCATAGCCGAGCTTGCCCGAGCGCTGGATGACCTTGATGGCCACCGAGTGCGACGGATCGTCGAAGGGGATCGCCTTGAAGACGGCGCCCATGCCACCTTTACCGATCTCGCCGGTAATGCAGTAGCGATCGGCGATCCGTTTTCCCACGACCCTATTTGTGGCGTTGCTCGACACTTTGGTAGTAACTCCCCACGGTTGCTATCGGCGGTGTGGGGGGTAGGCTTGAAAAAGGGGCGCGGTCAGGACTTGGTATTTTGGGCAACGAACGATATTATGGCGTGACCCGACAAAAGGATCCCCGATGGCCGCTCAGGAACTCTGGATGCTGCTTCTGCTCGCGTCTTGTGGCGCGATAGGGGGGTTCCTCTCGTCCACGCCGCTCGGGGTCATCAACCTCTGGGTGGTCAATTCCGCGATCGACGACGCGGACAAGGTCCTCAAGTGGTTCATCATCGGGGTCATCGCGGCGGACGTCTCGTACGCGGCCGTGGCGGCCTGGGGCTACCACCAGTTCCTTCAGGAAGGGAACCTCGGGCGCTGGCTCGAGTTCGCGGGAGGTGCCTTTCTGATCATCCTCGGCCTCGCCAACCTGCGCAAAGTCGCGGCGAGTACCGACAAAACCGTCGAAAACAAGCCCCCGACCGGCAAGAAGCCCTTCCGCGACTTCACGCTCGGCGTCTTCATGTGCGGGTCGAACCCGGCCTTCCTGATGTTCTGGGTCTACGCGATCAAGAAGGTCGAAGAGCACTTCCACATCACCCTGACCGACCAGAGCATCTGCGCCTTCCTCGCCGGCATCGGCCTGGGCGACGCGCTCTGGTTCAAGCTCATCACCAAGGTGGTGCGCCGCGGCCGGTCCCGGGTGAATACGCGGGCGCTGCGCTACCTGAGTTCCGGGATCGCGGTCGCCTTCGTGAGCTTCGGGATCCTGGCCGTCGCCAAGGGCTTCGTGACGCCGTCGCCATGACGGCCTAGAGCTTGCCGAAGAAGTCGAAGTCGAAGAGGAAGCCCGGCTTCGTCGACGGCACGCCCGCGACGTCCTTATAGAGGACGACCAGGGCCGAGAAGTTGAGGAGCGACACCGAGCCCTTGCCGACCAGGTCGCCGCCGAACGGCACGAAAAGGCCCAGGCCCCCGTCGCGGTACGTGACCCACTTCGTCTCGTCCTTCGGGATCGAGCGGCCGTAGTCGTAGAAGAGCCGGAAGCGCGCCTCCCGCTTCAGCGCGAAGATCCCCTCGGGCAGGGGCAGCGCCGCGGGGAACAGCAGGTCGGCGCCGGTCGTCATGACGCGCGCGGCCTGCGGCAGCTGCGGCGCATCGATGCGGATCCGCGCCTCCCGCAGGTCCTGCGGGTTATAGAAGACGTTCTGCGGCACCTCGCCGCCGGTCGACAGCACGCCGGCGAACGCCCGGAACCCGAGGTCCGGCTCGAGGGGCAGGAATTTGAGCCGGCAGGCGCCGTCGCCGAGGCCGTTGTGCCGACCGTACCGCACCTTGGTGTTGGAAAACGCGGGCACCGCCTCGAACTCGGTCTTGAGCGAGTAGGAGCACAAGCCGTAGTTGTTGATCGGCAGGAGCTGCGTCTTGAGCGCGACCGTCTGGTGCACGGTATCCGGCTGCCCGAGCACCTGCCGGCTCCGGACGCGCAAGCCGACCTCGAGCGACGGGTCCTCGATCAGCCCGGTCTTGTAGAGGCCGGCCTCGACCAGCCGCTCGCCCTTGAACGAGTTGCCCCGGTCCTGCGTCAGGCCGAGGATCGCGTAGGAGCCGAGGCGCGGGAAGTCCTTCAGATAATTCGTCGAGAAGCCGAGGCGCCGCTCGCTCGGCACGTAGGCGAGGACGGACGTCAGGCCCGAGTGGATGTACTTGAACGACTGCGAGGCCAGGAGCAGGGTGAAGGGCTCGCCCGGTAGCTGCGAGGCCAGAGGCAGCCAGAAGACGGTGTAGGCGTCGTCGGCGAAGGTGCGGGCGGCGCCGGGGATGAAATTGACGTCGGGCCAGGCCGTCGTGTTGTCGAAGCGGTCCCAGTCGAAGACGTTGCGCCCGGGGTCGATCGCCACCTCCTTCACGCCGCCCTTGGTGTCGAAGGACACCACCCAATCGTCGTCGGCATCCTTGTGCGTGATGCCGGTGTGCGCCGTCCCGTTCCCCTCGGTGAGCCGCACCTCCACGGGGAAGACGAATTCACCCTGATGTCCGATGGTTACCTCGACCTTGTAGCCGTCCTCGGCGTCGTTCTCCTCCTCGTCGACGCCCGCGATGTAAAAATCCGGCCAGTCGTCGGTCATCCACCAGTGCGTGAGGACGTCGACGATCTCGCGCCGGCGCGGCGCCGGGCCCAGCGGCTCATAGCCCGCGACGAAGTCGAGGAAGTCGCGCGGTTTGACCCGCTGGAACTGGTAGCGGGCGTTGAAGGCGCGGATCAGCGCCCGGCTCTGCGCCTCGCCGACCGCCCAGTAGAGGTGCCGGAGCGCGAGCGCATGGCGGATGTAGGCCAGGGAGTGCTGGCTCGAGAACTCCTGGCTGGACAGGCGCTGCTCGTTGACGAGGGCGTTGTAAGGTTGGAAGTACGTCAGCGCCGCGGCGACCAGGTCCTGATTCTGCTGGTAGCTGAAGGTGAGCGACGGCGGCAGCCCGTTCTGGACGGCGAAGAGGTCCTGGACCGACGGCATCGCCCGCAGCGTCACGCTCGTCGCGAAGTCCACCCAGCCGCGCAAAAACCACAGGTCGTCGATCCCAACGGTCATCGCGGCGCCGAACCACTGCTCGGCGATGAACGAGGTGAGCTGCCAGCGCGACCAGTTGAGCACGTCCTGCTGCACCGAGGTCAACGCCGCCTGCCGCGGCCGGTTGAGCGCGATCACCCCCGGCAGGGCCGACTTCTCCAGCTCGGCGGTCTCGACGACGATCAACCGGGGAAAGGGCAAGGGGCCGAGGAGCTTCGCGTGCTCGCGGAGCGCGACCTGGATGGTCGGCAGCAACGAGCGGAAGCTCTCGGTGCGGAAGTAGACCTCGATCGCCGTCCCGCTCACGTCGAAGCGCGCCCGGCGGTAGTCCCGGGCCACCGCGAACGTCAGCTTGGAGCCGCGGAAGTGCAGGCGTTTGTCCTTCGGGCCGAGCGGGGTGCCCGGCGCCGCGACGACCCAGCCCGGGGGCACGTCGATCTTCGCCTTGATGTCGGCGACCGGCACCGGCATGAACGTGAGCGGCTTCTCGACGCTGAGCGGGCAGCTGTCGAGGGGCTGCGGGTAGAAGTCGGCGAAGAACCACTCGTCCGGGTCGGCGTCCGGCCAGCGCGGGACGGTGCCGCTGAACTTCAGGGTCAGGCCCTTGACGAGCGCCTCGGGCGACACGACCCCGGCCCGGGTCCGAATCCGGATGAGGTAGGGCTGGACGAACTCCACCTCGACGCCGGGCGAGAGGCTTTCGACCAGCAGGCTGCCGTGCAGCCGCTGGGGTTTCACGTACTTCTGCGGCAGCAGGTCGAAGCTCCGGCCCGGGTCGAACTCGTAGTTCACGTCGTTGTACGGCAGCGACAGGCACAGCTCCCGCCGCGCGTCCGGCTGCCAGTTCCGGATCCCGAGGCGCCCCGAGAACCCGCCGAGGCCGGCGGCGTCGCGCGTGACCTTGACCTCCAGGTCATAGGCTGGCTGCGCGCCGAACGCGGGTAGGGCGGCTGCGGCAACGGCGAAAGCAGCGAGGGCGAGAGCGGGAACGAGGGGGAGCATCCTTCAAGGTTATCCGAACTCGGCGCCACCGGGTCTGCTTAAATTTTGAACACCTCGACTTTGCGCGGGTTTCCTTCGAAGTAAGAGCTTGATTCATCCCCGGAACCAGATTGTAATTGGCACGATCCCGTTCCCTA
The DNA here is from genome assembly GCA_043786345.1 of Pseudomonadota bacterium. Taxonomy (GTDB): domain Bacteria; phylum Bdellovibrionota_B; class Oligoflexia; order Oligoflexales; family CAIYRB01; genus JANOTL01. The sequence goes on along the minus strand of JAYVWD010000270.1, from coordinate 231 downwards.
TAGAGAAAGACGAAAGCCGATGGCCGACCCGACCGTCAACCTCACCACCTCGGCTCTGCCGCCCAACCTCGCCGGCTTCAAAAGCTTCCAGGAGGCCGGGGGCAAAGGCGGACGGGTCCGGCACTGCAAGATCGTCGGTACGCTCGGCCCGTCGTCGTCGGACGAGGGCGTCCTGCGCCAGCTGATCGACGCGGGCTTGGACATCGCCCGCTGCAACTTCTCGCACGGCTC
>JAYVWD010000269.1:0-1713 GCA_043786345.1 Pseudomonadota bacterium | reverse complement strand
GGACAGGGACAGAGACAGAGACAGAGACAACATAGGGCACTCCGGGGCAGCGAGGGGAAGATCAGCAGGTGCCGAGTAAGCTCGACTCTCTTGTTTTACTATAACATTCTATTGATTTCAATAACATTGTATTAGAATATCATAGAATCTTTAATATATTGTATGCATTGGGGAATTCGGCTAAATTTTGAAGATGACGGAAAATGCCCCCTACCCCAGCGTCCACATTCAGGAGGGAAACCTCGTCCTGGTCCCCAACATCTATTGTATTGGGCGGAACTACGCCGAGCACGCCGCCGAGCTGAACAACCCCGTGCCGGGGGAACCCGTCGTCTTTCTGAAAGCGACCTCCTCGCTCCGGGACCTGAACGGCAAGGACCTGGCCTTCGCAGGGGAAACGTTCCACCACGAAGCGGAAGTCGTGCTGCTCATCGGTAAGCCCGTCGCTTTGAACGAAAGCCCGGGCTGGGCGGCCGTGCGCGCCCTGGGCCTCGGCCTGGATCTGACGCGCCGCGAAGTCCAAAGCGGGCTCAAAGCCAAGGGCCTGCCCTGGACGACGTCGAAGAGCTTCGCGGGTTCGGCGCTGATCTCGGAGTTCGTGCCTCTCGAACGCTTTCCGGACAAAGAGAGCCTGCGCTTCACTCTGAAAGTGAATGGCGAAGAGCGCCAGGCCGGAATCACCAGCGACATGCTCTTCAAAGTTCCCGTGATTCTCGCGCATCTGGCGCGGCATCAGCGGCTCATGCCGGGCGATCTCATTTACACGGGAACGCCAAAGGGCGTCGGCCCGCTAAAGCAGGGCGACACCTTCGAGCTCGCGTTCTTGGATCCACCGGCAAAATTCACCGGCCGGTTGTAGCGCGGCGTGTTAACGCGACGTCGTCAGCGCCGCCGTCCCAAAGATCGCCTTCAAATCGTCGTCCGTGAACGTCACGCCGCCGCCGACGAAGACGTTTTTGTCCTTCTCGGCCCTGCCGGTTTCCGGATCGGTCCGCGTCGGATCGTCGACGCCCGCCATGGCGTAGATGTGGTTGTAGAAGAGCACGCTGGCATAGGCCTTCAAGTGGGCGTTGCGGCGGATCGACTTGTCCTGGGTGTCGAAGTCGAACGCCTCGGCCGTCAGCTTTAGGCGGTCGCCGAAGAGGTGGACGTCGGCCGCGAAGCCGCCCGTCGTCTCGAATAGGCCGGCCCGGAGCGTCGCCCAGTACCAGCGTTTGGCGATTTGCAGGTTGAAGCGGAGGCGCTTCTCGGTCTTGATGCGTTCGTGTGTAGTCGTGGTCGGTGTGCCGTCCTCGGTTGCCTCGCCCGCTTCCGAGTAAGTCGTGGTGTCGATCTTCTCGTCCTTGCCGTCGGTCAAACCGATCAAGTAGTAGCGGTCCGGACGCGTGCGGAAGATCATGTTGAAATAGAACTGCGAGGTGTCGTCGTGGCGGAACTCGCCGTGAACGTCGACGTCGACCTGCAGCTTCGTCGCCGGGGCGATGACTTTACGGATGTCTTTCAGGGCGCCCTCGAGCTCGGTCAGCGTCGTGTCGTCGTTGACCAGCTTGCCAATCGTGCCCTCGCCCTTCTCGATCTTCTCCGAGATCAGGCTGATGCTCTTGGCCGAACCCTTGACGTCGACCATGGTGTCGTCGAAGTTGGCGAGGATGCGGTCGATCTTGGCTTTGTTGTCGTCGTCGAGCACTTCTTTGAGGTTCGCGGCAAAGGCCC
>JAYVWD010000268.1:0-5339 GCA_043786345.1 Pseudomonadota bacterium | reverse complement strand
CCCGCCCCGCCGCGCGGGTCGTCATCGACTTGGACTTCCTGGCGCCGCCGACCGAGGTCGTTTGCCGCATACTTTCGGCGGAAACCCAGATCACCTTCGTCGCCGCCGACGCCGACGCGCTTGGGCTGGCGGTGAACCTGGTGTTCAACCGCTTGGAGCGCGCCCTCGGGGCCGACCACGCCAGCCGCCTCTGGGAACGCCTCGTCTCCTGGTACCAGGGCGAAGCTGCGCCGCCTTTGCTGCGCTGGACGATCGACGACCGCGTCGTCATCTCCGCGGGGGACCAGGAGGCCTCGTTCATCCGCCTCGCCGGCAACGGCAGCGCCGCCGAGCCCGGCTACCTCGAATGGGCCGGCGCCGCGCCCGAGGCGGCGTTGCCCGACGAAATCCTCGCCGTCATGCGCTTGGTGTGCGACGGCGTCATGACGACGCCGAGCCGCAGCGTGCCGCGCTCGGTGCACGTGCGCTCGCTCTTCCTCGAGGAGCTGGTGCGGATCACCCGTTACCTCGACGGCGACCTGAGCGCTGTGATCGAAGCCCTGCACGTGAAAGGCTGGGGCTTTGCCGGCAGCGACGAGGCCTGGGACCGTTTCCTCAACACGCGGCGCGACTCCTACCGCCTGGATTCCGCGCTCACCGGCTTCGGGGCGTCCCCGCTCGACCGCTCCAACTGGGAGCTCGGCGGCTTCAAGCACGCGCGAACCCTGGCGAAAAAGTCGTCCGTGGCCGTGCCCGGCGACCCCGTGGTCGGCCGCTGGAATCCGACCGGCGTGAGCCAGCATATGGCGATGTTCCTCGGCCTCGTCGTCGACCTCATCGCCAAGGACGGCGCCCGGCGCGCCGACGCCGACGGGTTTTGCGCCTTGGCGCTCGGGTTTCCCGCGGCCCTCGGGTCGCCGGGCGTCTTCCTCACGCGGCACGGCCGCCGCCGCGTGGAGCACTACGCGGCCCGGCATTGGCCGAACTTCCGTTTCGACCACGCCTGGGACGACCAGGATCAGCTCTGACCGCGAACGACGGGAGCGATGATGACGGGCTCTGACAGCTACAAATTCCGCCTAGCCGCCGCCATCAAAGCCAGCGGCCACGCGCTATGCGTCGGCATCGACCCGCATGCGGACGCGCCGTCGCTCGCCTTCCTCGAGGACTTCAGCACGGCGCACGTCGAGGCCGCCGCCGGCGTCGCGCCCGCGGTGAAGTTCCAGGCCGCCTTCTACGAGGCCCTCGGCTCGCCCGGCGTCGCCGTCCTGGAGAAAAGTGTCCGCCGCGCAAAAGACCGCGGCCTCCTCGTGATCCTCGACGCCAAGCGCGGCGATATCTCCACGACGATGAAGGCCTACGGCACGATGGCCTTCGACGGAATGGGCGCGGATGCGCTCACCGTGACCCCGTACATGGGCCTGGACGTCGTCGAGCCGCTGCGCCCCTGGCTCGAGCGCGGCCGCGGCATCTACGCCGTATGGATCAGCAGCAACCCGAGCGGCGCGCTCGTGCAGGACCGGATCGCCGGGCCGCTCCTTACCGAGCTCGAGCGTCAGATGGCGGCCTGGGGCGTTTTGGGCGGCCTTGGGCTCGTCGTCGGCGCCACCCGGCTCGACGCTTTGGCGGCCTCCGGGCTGCTCGACCGGGTCCGCGATCATGCCCTTCTGATGCCGGGAGTCGGGGCCCAGGGCGGCATCGTCACTCCTCGCCTCGCGGCGCTCCTGACTTCCGGCGCTTCGCTCGTCCCCATCTCCCGCGGGCTAAGCGCCCCCTTAGACACAAATTGGCTGAAATACACGGAAATTCTCCGGGTCCGCATCTCCGAGACGGGCCGGGGGCTGGCCGTCTGAAGGGGCGTCGGGAATTCGTGTCGATTTTGCAACGCCACACACCTGGGCGTGGCGCGAGAGCCACATTCCGATGGCCTGCAGACGCCCCCCAATCCTTGCCGGCCTAGCCAAATAGTCAAATTATTTTAGGCCATTGTCCTCGCCGCCAAGGATGCCGCCGCGGCGGCACGGTGGTTGCTTTACAGGACTTACGGAACGCCCGCTGAAACTGCCGCCAAGGAACCGAGCCGGACCATGGATAGCTACCAAAGCACCATCAAGAAAAGCATCGAGATGAACGGAATCGGCCTGCACTCCGGCCGACTCGTGAAGCTGGAGATCCTCCCGGCCGCCGCCAACACCGGCATCGTCTTCCGCCGCACCGACGTCCTGGGCGCCGACCCCGTCAAAGCCAGCGCCGCCAACATCGCGGGCAGCGAGCTCTCCACCGCGATCGGCTTCGGCATCAACAAGGTCACCACGATCGAGCACCTGATGGCGGCCTTCGCCGGCCTCGCGGTCGACAACGCCCTCGTCCTCGTCGACGGCCCCGAAATTCCGATCATGGACGGCTCGTCCGCGCCCTTCGTCGACCAGATCCTCGCCGCCGGCATCGCCAAAGTGAACGGCCACCGCCGTCTCTTCATCGTCAAAGAGGCCTTCGAGGTCCGCGACGGCGACAAGGTCATCCGGGTCGAGCCCTGTGACCGCCTCGAGTTTCACTGCTCGGTCGACTACGCGAGCGAAGCCATCGGCAAGCAGGAGATCGAGTTCACCTTCAGCCGCTCGTCGTTCCTGGACCTCTGCGAGTCGCGCACCTTCTGCCACGTGAAGGAAGTCGACGTGATGCGCGCGCACGGCCTCGCGCTCGGCGGCTCGTTGGACAACGCGATCGTCGTCGACGACACCGACGTGCTGAACCCGGGCGGCCTGCGTTATCGCGACGAGTTCGTCCGCCACAAACTCCTCGACTGTATCGGCGATCTGGCGCTCCTCGGCGCGCCCCTCGTCGGCCGCGTCACGCTCCACAAAGCCGGCCACGCGCTGCACGCGAAATTCGTCACGGAACTGCTCAGGCGCAAGTCCGAGCTCCTCTCCGTCGTCGAGATCGGCCAGTTCCGCGACCGCCGTCCCGCGATGCCGGAAGGCGCCGCCGCCCTGGTCGCCGCCGCGGCGATCTACGGCTGATCAGAGCGCCTCCGCCGGAGCCTTAGGCCAACGACACGAACCGTCCGTGCGCCAGCGCCCGCAGCTCTTCCACGCCTTCCCGGCGCGAGACTGAGAGCGGCACCGTTCCGCGACCTCGCCGAGCACCAGCGCCGTGTCGAGCGGCGGTCCTCTTCGGGCGAGTCGATGACGACGAGGGATGCGCCGATTGGACGAGCGTACTGAGCCGCTGCAGGGCGGTGAAGGCGTCCATCATCCGACCGCGGCGAGGGGGTTGGTGAGGCGCGCCAGCAGGTCCGTCGCGACGCCGTGCCAGGCGCGCTCATTGAGCCCGCGCAGCGTTTGCGGCAGGTGCTTGAGCAGGTTGCGATCGTGCTTGAGCGCGTCCCAGTCGCCGTCCGGGAGCAATTCGGCGCAGTCAACCTCGGCGGCGCGCGCCATGCAGAGCTGGAGGAGCGAGAACATCACGTCCGGGTTTCCGGGGAAGAGCTTGAGGTGCGGCCGGAGCTCCTGAAAGGCGCGCCGGTGCATCGCCGCCTGCCCGCCCTTCCCGAGCGCGACCATCGCCATGAACAGCGCCACCTCCGGGTTCTGCGGCGCCAGGCGCTGGCATTCGGCCAGCGCGGCCCAGGCGGCCGGGGCGTCCTCGCAAAGGTGGTGCGACTTCGCCAGCTGAAACCAGGCGAGGATCTCGTTCGGCGCCAGCTTGACCGCGGATTGCAGCACGCCGGTCGCGTCGCGCGGGCGCCCGAGCTCGTTGAAGGCTTGGCCCTGCAGGGTCAGGACGGCGGCGAACGGCTGGTCGACCTTGTCGCAGTCGTCGAGGCAATCCTCCAGCGCCCCGACGTTGAGGGAAAGCCAGGCCGATAGAAACCGCAGCGCGATCAGGCCGGTGGCCTCGGCGCCGGCGCGGATGGCCTTCAAAAAGGGCTCGGCCTCGTCGCCCCGGGCCGCGGTTTCGCCGAGCTCGCTCAGGATTTCGAGCAGGTCGGCGTCGTGCTCCTGCGCGATCGTTTCGGCGCGTAGAAAGTCCGCGAGCGGCGCCTCGGTCTCGCGCAGAAAGCGCTGAAACCCGTCCGCCCAGCCCCGCAGCGCCCGGGTCGGGCCGGCGGCGAGGGTGTCGCAGGTGCCGAGTAGCAGGCGCTCGGCGGCGTCGAGCGACGCCGCGGGCGCGACGCGGTGGCTCGCGTGCCAACGCTCGAGGCCGGGATGATCGGCCAGTGACGCGACGGCGGACGGCATCGGTCCTCTCCCACGGGATGAAGGGGAATTCTCCATTTGATTTTAACACAGCGTGATGCGGGAAAAATCGGCGCCAAAATGTCGCCGACATTGCGGTAGGCGAATGTTGCCGGGTTCGTAGCTATCTTTGACCGCCTTTCGTCATGTCGCTTCCGTTGGTCGCCGCCGGGGCGCGAAACTTCGCGGCATGTTGGGACCTTTCATCACCGGTTACGTGCTCGGAGTCCTCGCGGGCCGCAGCGGCCTGCGCGTGGAGCCCCTCTTCGCCGCGCTCCCCTTGGCTCTCGCGTTCGCTACCTCGCGGCGCCTCGTCTTACGACGCCACGTTCTGGCCGCCGCGGGCCTGGTGTGGGGCGCCGGACACGCGGGCCTGACGCACGGCGACCACCTCGGCGTCGGCCACGTCGCCGCGGTGAACGCCGCGGACTTCGCCCGCGGAACGATCCTGGTCGCCGCCGGCGGCCGCCTCTACGAGGCGCTCGGGCCGGACGCGCCCGGACGCTCCGTGCGGCTCGCCCGCGGCCGCAACCCGGCCGTGCTCTCGACCGGCCTCCGCGCGAGCGCCGCCGGACCGCCGGATGACGCGGTCGACGCGTCGTTTTTCGCCGCGGCCGGCCGCGCCCTCGCCGCCCGCTGGAAGCGCGCCGCCTCGCTCCAGCCGCCCGCGGTCGCGGCGCTCCTCCGGAGCATCACCGTCGGCGATGGGACCTTGCTCCCGCCTTCGGTGCACGACGACTTCAAGGCGACGGGGATCTATCATCTGCTCGTCGTGAGCGGGCAGCACGTGACGATGCTCGGCCTCTTCGCCGCCGGAATCCTGGCTCTGCCCTTTCGGCTGGCGTACGCCTTCCGGCTTTTGTCGCCGCGCCGCTGGCGGCACGCGGACGCCGGGCTCGGCATCGCGAGCGTCTCGGTCGCCGTGCTTTACGCTTTCGCCACCGGGATGAACGCCGCGACGCAGCGCGCGGTCGTGATGTTCGCGGCCTGGCAGCTGCTGCGCCTCTTCTGCGGCGAGCTGCCGCCGCTCCGCCGCCTGGCGCTCTGTCTGACCGCCCAGATCGCCCTCTTTCCCATCGGCCTGGTCAGCGAAGCGAGTCTGATGAGTTGGAGCGCTTACCT
>JAYVWD010000267.1:0-1795 GCA_043786345.1 Pseudomonadota bacterium | reverse complement strand
CGCCGAGCTGGTGACGCATGCGACCGCGGAGTTGATCAAGCTGGGGCTCGCCGTGGCGGGCGACGTGCTCGACGGCTACGTCGTGCGGCAGCCGAAGGCGTACCCGGTTTACGACGACGACTACGAGAAGCGGGTGGACGAGGTGCGTGCCGAGATCCAGGCGCGTTATCCGGGCCTGCATCCGGTCGGGCGCAACGGGATGCACCGCTACAATAACCAGGACCACGCGATGATGACGGCTATGCTCACCGTCGAGAACATCCTGGCCGGTCGCCCCGTTTACGACGTCTGGCGCGTCAACCAGGACGCCGAATACCACGAGACGGACGCGGCGGGGGCGGCCAAGCCGGGCTCGGGGGCCTCGGGCGAACGCGCCGTGCCAAGGCGCGTCGCCTGAGATCAGGGGCGCTCGAAGCGGTAGAAGTCGAGGGCGTAGCCGTCGGATCGGACCGTCTTTTGCTCGACCATTTTGAGGCTGTCCTTCAGGCTGGCGAGGAGCTCCGGGTCCGGCGTATTGCGGATGTCCACGTAGTAGAGTCGGGTCGCCGTGCGCGCCGCGGGGGACGTCGCCGCGGCAAAGCCGCAACCCATCCGGAGCTCCGTGGCGCCGTCGCGGGCTATCGTGCGCCGAAACGTCTTGGCGTCGATCCGGCCGGGAAAGAAGAAGCAGGCCCGGTCCGGCCCGAGGATGAACGTCGATGAATCTGGCCGGATCTCCTCGAGGACGTCGCCGAAGAGGACGTCCAGGTACTGATACTCCAGGTTGTATACGAGCTCATCGCGGCCCGCGCGTCCGCCATTCAGCGACTGGGTCGCGAGGGTCTCGTGCTCGCCGAAGGTGAACGTGCCCCAGATCGCCTTCGAAACCGGGTCGAGCGTCCGAAAGGCGGAGGCGCTGATGAGGACCGAGGCCACGGCGAGGTAGCAGCTGCGGATTGCCGGGGCGCGCCTCAACCGGACCAGCGCGCCGTACGAGACGAGCATCAAGGGTGTAAAACACATCATCAGGTAGCGCGGGTTGTTGAAGCTGCGGTACCGGCTCGTCGCGTAGACCGCCCCGGCGAGGAGCAGGCAGTGGAGCAGGAAGTGATCCGCCGCGGCGCGGTCGGTGGGACGGGCCGCGCGGCCCATGATCCACCGCCAGGATCCGACGGCTAGGAGCGCGGCGATGGGCAGCGCCAGGAGCCAGTTGAAGCTCAGCACGAAGACGTCGGCCAGATACGCTTGCAGCATCGGGTCGAGCAGGTTTACGTCCAGGATGAGCTTTGGAATCGTGATCGGGTTCTCTTGGACCAGGCTAGTCCACGCCAAAGGATGCGCCTGGCCGGGGGGGAGCATGGCGAACGTGACGATGTAGGTCGCGTAGGCGATGGCCGGAAGGAAGAGCGGGAGCGCCCTCCGGACCGGGCGTCCATGCCGCAGGTAAAACACGACCAGGTAACAGACAGTGGTGTACAGGACCATCAAGGCCCCGATTTCTTTGGAAAATGTTGTGAACAGCCCAAGGGCCACCGCCAGACGGAATCGTCGGGCGGTGAGCGCCGCGAGGAAGGCGACGTAGAGCATCGTCGCCGTAAAGTCCGGGGTCAGATTGAAAGCCGTCGCCAGAAAGACCGGGAAAAAAGCGAATATGACGGCGAGCAGGACGCGATCGACGGCGTGGCCCAGGCCCTTATACACGCCCTTGATCAGCGCCGTGTACCCGAGCAGTCCCGTCAATCCAAGCGCCAGACTCGTGCCGTGGAGCGCTCGCAGGCTGAACGGCACGGCTTTCTGCACGAACCCATAGAGCATG
>JAYVWD010000266.1:0-16770 GCA_043786345.1 Pseudomonadota bacterium | reverse complement strand
CCTCAAATAAAGCAAATAAATCCGAAGTTTCCGGTAAGTCCGGAGGCGGCTCGGACGCCTTTTTCTACGGGGCCATCGGGGCCGGCGAGGGCGATGGGGAGGTCGAGACCCAGGCCGAGGGCGACGGCGGCCGCAAGGGCGGCGGCAAGGCCACGTTTACCCTCGAGCTCAAGGTGACCGGCGACCGCACGGCGGCCGAGGCGCTCATAGATGAGCTTCAGGGCCGGGGCGTCGAGGCCTATTACACGCCCCTCTCCCGCGCCGGGCGGGTCGTCTACCGCGTCCGGCGCGGGATGTTCACGAACAAGAAGGACGCCGACAAGGCCGCCGCCCAGTTCAAGGTCGCGACGGCGCTCGAGGCGAAGGTCATCAAGCTTCAGTAGTCGCCCTTCAAGGCGCACAGAAGCTTCAGGATCGGGTGGAAATCCCCCGCCCCCGCCAGGTCCCCGGTCCAGACCCGGACCTCCGGGAACGCCGTCCGCGCCAGCCGCAGCAGCTCGCGCGCGTGCCGGGGCTCCCACGGGGCGTTCTGCCACTCCGCCTCGCCCGCCTCTCGGCGCTTCACGTCCATGTCGACCGTGGTGTTGGCGAACTCGAGGTGCGTCTGCTCGCCTTTGTAAAAGGGGGCGAGAAACCGCAGCCCCTTGGCGATCTGCAGGTGCGCGTTCGCCGTCGCGGCGGGGACGAGGGCCGCGGCGCGGACATAAGCCTCGAGGTCGTACACATGGTAATGGAGCGCGTCGCGCTGGTGGAAATCGGTGGTCGCGCCGTCCGCGCCGACGTTCGAGTTCGCCTGCAGGGCCATCGCGCCGGCGATCCGGGCGACGCGCCCGGGGTCGCCGCGGACGCCCGCGGCCAGGGCGACGTTGGCGAGCCCCCAGGTGTGGCGGTTGTTGAAGCGCGCCGTGTCGGCCCGGCCGAGGCGCGCCTCGTAGCGCTCGCTGGCGCCGTCGAAGTCGGCGAGCCAGTCGTCGACGACCTCGCGGTCGCCGTCCTGGAGCAGCGGCCGCAGCACGTCGACGGCGAGGAACAGGTAAAAAAGGTTCGCCTCGTCGATCGGGTTGCCGGTCGGCACATAGGTCCGGCTCCAGCCGAGCACCGCGGCCTGCGCTTTCACCCGACACCTCGGCGCCAGCTCGGCCGGCCCGATGCGCGCGCAAAGGCTCCAGTGGAAGACCTCGTCGAGGGTCCGGACGGCCGCGTCGGAGTCCTTATAGGACTGGCTGCTGAAGAGCTCGGCGTCCATGTCGAGGGTCCGCTGCGGCAGCGCCTCGGCCCCGAGCGTCTCCTCCGCGTGGCGCAGCACGCTGCGCGCCGCCCGGCCGACGGGATCATCGCCAAGCGTGAGCGTCGCCCGCACGCCGTCGGCCGTCCATGCCTCGCTGGTCGCCGGGTCCGTCCCCCAGTCCAGGTTCCCGAGGGCGCCCGGCGGGGGCAGGGTCGACGTCGTCACGACCGCGTCCGCGGAAGACCCAGCGCCGGAGTCCGGCGCCGAGCCGGTGTCGCCGCAGGAGAAAACGAGGTACGCGGCGACGCCGGCGACGGCCACGGCGACTTCGCGCGCGCGGCGCCCCCGCGCCAACGCGCGTACCGGTCCGCAGCGGTCCTTCGTCTCGAGCTTCACGCGGGCGTCCTTAGCGTGGGGATGCCCTCATTTTATCACTTTTCGCCGGGATGCCGGACCAGGTCGGCCCGGCCGTCCTCGTCGAAGTCGAAGAGCCGCGCCTGGACCGAGCCGTCCTCGTTGAGGACGTCCACCATCTCGAAGCGCCCGTCCCCATTGAAGTCCCAACCGCGGAAGCCCGCGCTCGTCACCTTCGACCCGTCGCCTTGGAAGTGGTCGACCAGGATCGGCGTCTCGGTCGGCAGGGGCTTCGGATGCACCTTCCGGTCGCCGCGCTTGAGCGTGTAGTGCGTCTCGCCGCCGAGCTCGGCGTCGCCCGCCGTCGGCGTGCCCGCGCAGCCGGCCGCGAGCAGCGCGACCAAGGCCGCGCCGAGCGCCATAAACCGCCGGATTTCGGGGATTTCGCGGAAAGACCACGCCATATTGTGTCTCGCTTAAGGGGCCACCATGGGTTACAAAAGACCCCTCGTACGAGCTATCGGTCTCATTTGGCCTCGGCCTGAACCCTCCGCCGCGTCTGGAACCATGGAAGATCCCAAATTCATTCGGAATTTCTGCATCATTGCGCACATCGACCATGGCAAGTCGACGCTCGCCGACCGGCTCATCGAGTTCACCGGAACCCTGACCGACCGCGAGATGAAGTCGCAGGTTCTCGACTCCATGGACATCGAGCGCGAGCGCGGGATCACGATCAAAGCCCAGACCTGCACGATGAAGTACAAGGCGAAGAGCGGGCAATGGTACCTGTTCAACCTGATCGATACCCCCGGCCACGTCGACTTCTCGTATGAAGTGTCCCGGAGCCTCGCCGCCTGTGAAGGCGCGCTCGTCGTCGTCGATGCCAGCCAGGGCGTCGAAGCCCAGACCGTCGCGAACGTGACGATGGCCATGGCGGGCGGCCTGAGCCTCATCCCCGTCATCAACAAAATCGACCTGCCGAGCGCCGACCCCGAGCGCGTGAAGGCGGAAGTCGAGGAAGAGCTCGCGCTCGATACGAGCGACGCCATCCTGACCAGCGCCAAGGCCGGCATCGGCATCTCGGAGGTCCTCGAGGCCATCGTCGTCAAGGTGCCGCCTCCCGACGACAAGCGCGACATGCCCCTCCAGGCCCTGGTCTTCGACAGCTGGTTCGACTCGTACCTGGGCGCCGTGTCCCTGATCCGCGTCGTGGCCGGCGAGATCAAGCGCGGCCAACGCATGCAGTTCATGTCGACCGGCAACACCTTTGAGGTCCTCAAGGTCGGCAAGCTCACGCCGAAGCAGGTCGAGGTCCAGTCCCTGTCCGCGGGCGAGGTGGGCTTCGTCTCGGGCTCGATCAAGACGGTCGGCGACACCCGCGTCGGCGACACGATCACCAACCCCGACAACCCGGCGACGGCGGAGCTCGACGGTTTCCGCCCCGCCAAGCAGATGGTCTTCGGCGGCATCTTCCCGGTGGATTCGGGCGAATACCACGTGCTCCGCGAGTCGCTCGAGAAGCTCCAGATGAACGACGCCTCGCTCACCTTCGAGGTCGAGAGCTCGCAGGCGCTCGGCATGGGCTTCCGCTGCGGCTTCCTCGGCCTCCTCCATATGGACATCGTCCAGGAGCGCCTCGAGCGCGAATACGACCTCGACCTGATCTTCACGGCACCGACCGTCGTCTACCAGGTGACCGACACCGACGACGTCACCATCCGCGTCGAAAACCCGGCCAAGATGCCGGAAACCACCAAGATCGTTAAGATCGAGGAACCTTACGTCCTGATGCACATCCACACGCCGGAGGAGTATATCGGCAGCCTCCTCAAGCTCCTCACCGAGCGGCGCGGCGTGTCAAAGGGCCTCGAGTATCTGACCTCCAAGCGCGTCCGGATCACTTATGAGATCCCGATGAACGAGATGATCTTCGACTTCCACGACAAGCTCAAGAGCATGTCGCGCGGCTATGCCTCGATGGACTACGAACTCCACGATTACCGCGAAGGCGACCTCGTGAAGCTCGACATCATGGTCAATGGCGAGCCGGTCGACGCGCTGTCCTGCATCGTCCACCGCTCGACCGCCGCCAATCGCGGCCGCCTGCTCTGCAAGAAGCTCAAGGAAATCCTGCCGCGCCAGATGTTCCTCATCGCGATCCAGGCGGGCATCGGCAGCAAGGTCGTCGCGCGCGAGACCGTCTCCGCGATGCGCAAAGACGTCACGGCGAAGTGCTACGGCGGCGACGCCAGCCGCAAGAGGAAGCTCCTCGAGAAGCAAAAAGAGGGCAAGAAACGCATGAAGTCCGTCGGCACGGTCGAGATCCCCCAGGACGCCTTCATGGCGATCCTCAAGCTCGACGACTGACCCATGAAGATGGGCGTCCTCGAGCTTCGTCCGACCCAGTTCGTCCTCGGCATGCGCGAGGTGGACTTCAAAGTCGCGAAGATCGCCGCGATGAGCGAGAAGAGGCTCGAAGAGTGGATCGACGAGCACCCGGTTCCCTGCGTCCTGGGCCCGCACGGGCACACGTACCTGATCGACAACCACCACTTCCTGGCGGCCTGCTACCATACCGGCATCGACAAGGTCGTGGTGAACGTCGTCGCGGACCGCTCGGCGCTGAGCCGCGAGGCGTTTTGGGACTTCATGCGCTCGAAGACCTGGCTCTACCTCAACGACCTCTTCGGCGGCGGCCCGCACGACCCGGCCTATCTGCCTTTCGACATCCGCTACCTCGGCGACGACCTCTTTCGGAGCCTCGCCTGGGAGCTCCGCCGCGCCGGCCTGATCGAAAAGGTCCAGCAGCCCTACAGCGAGTTCAAATGGGCCGACTTGTTGCGGCGCCAGCTGCACATCGACCTGCACGCGACGACGTACAAGCAGGCGGTCGCCGATGCGATCGCCTGCTTCAAGTCCCTCCAGGCTCCCAAGGCGCCGGCCTGATCGTTCCTAGTTTAGAACCGCCACCGTGCAGAAGGGCTCCAGCCCGCGCCGCGGAATCATCTCGATCCGGTAGCGCCGCTCCGGCGCCTGCGCACCATCCTGGATCGTCACGTCGACCCCGAGCCCATCGTCCGCGTTCGGCAGCGCCGTCGCCTTGACGGTGCGCGTCCGCTGCGCACCCGTACCGCTCGTCGTCACGAACTGCGTGCTTTCGTCCAGCGACGGCGTCGGCCCGAGGCCGAGGGTCACCATCGTGTCGCGTATCATGGTCTCGGTGACGACCGGGTTTCCGTGCAAGGTCGCCGACCAGATCTCCCGGCGCTCGCTCGTGATCGACTGGGCGCCGGGGGCGATCAGGCTCCCGATCCCCGCCCATTGATAGCGCTCCACCCGCGCGCCGGTCACCGGCGCCGCCGCATTCGCCCGGACCTCGACCTCGCCGCGCAGGGCCAGATTGCCCTCCGCGGCGCCGCCGTCGAGCCCCGCCACGAAGCGGTCGAGGGTGAATCCCGCCAGGTACGCGCCCGGCTCGGCCGTCTTCGGCGAAAGCTCGACCCGCACGGCGCCGTCCGGCCCGCCGCGGTCGATCTTGTTGACGGCCGTGCACTCGTCGGCGCTCAGGCCGAGTTGCGTCACCGTCGCCAGCTGCCCCCTCAATGCCGCGATCACATTGGGAAATCCAACCCCAAGCGGCGCGAAGGCGGCGCTGCAGGGCGTCCCTTCGTCGGTCTCGGCCAGGCCGGCGCCAAGGACCTGTGCGGCATAGGCGCGCTCCAGCATCGGCCCCATGAGGCTCGTCAAACTTTGGCAATGATTGACGTCGGGAATCTTCGCGGCGCCGTCGTCCGCCGCCGCCGGATCCGCGACACCGAACGCCGGCACCTCGGCGGCCAGGGAAAAGGCCGCCAAAGCCGGACCCGCCGCCACTGCGGTCGCCGCGCCCTGCGCCTCGAGGGCCGCCGCGTCCGCCTGATTCCGGAACTCCTGCGGCACCGCCCCGCGGTATGGCGCGTGGTTCACGGCCTGCTGGCCGCCCATCGGCGCGCGATCGGAATTTTCGCAGGCGGCAAGCGCCAGGCTCGTGCCGCAGATCATTCCAGCCAGCTTCAAAATGCTCATCAGTGGCGCTCCTTCAGGCCGGCGCCCTCGGAAAGCGCGGCCAAACCGCGGTCATCATAAACACTTCTCACCATGTGGTATAGTGAACGCCGTTCCCAACGCCCGATCACCCGAGCGGATAGGCCGTGATGACCGACCGAGCCCCGTCCGTGCGCGTCTTCAAGTTCGGCGGCACCTCCGTCCAGGACGCTCAGGCGATCCTCAAGGTGGGCGAGATCGTTCGGCCCGATCCGCGGAACCTGGTCGTCGTCCTCTCGGCCATGGGCGGGGTCACCGACCTCCTCCTCGGGGCCGCCAACGCCGCCGTCGAAGGGAAGTCCTTCTCCCAGCCCGTCGCCATCCTGCGCGAGCGCCACCACAAAGCCGCCGAATCCCTGATCCCGGACGCCACCCGCCGCGCCGAGGTCCTCAAATACGTGGATTCCGCCTGCGACGAGCTTGCCACCATCTGCCAGAGCCTCGCCGTCATCAAAGAGCACACGCCGCGCGTCCTGGACGCCGTCGCCTCCCGCGGCGAGCGCCTCCTCGCGCGCCTCTTCACGGCCTATGCGCAGAGCAAGGGCCTCGATGCGGTCTACATCGACGCCACCGAAGTCATCCAGGTCGAGCGCCAATTCGGCAGTCTTTTCCCCGACTTGAACGCGACGACCGCGAACGCCGCGGCGACGATCGCGCCCGAGCTCGCCCGCGGCCGCCTCGTCGTCTGCCCGGGCTTCATCGGCCGCGGTCCGGACGGCGAGCTCGTCACGCTCGGCCGCGGCGGCTCGGACCTCTCGGCGACGGTGCTCGCCCATGCCCTCGGCGCCGTGTCCGTCACCCTTTACAAGGAAGTCGACGGCCTCCTCACCGCCGATCCCCGCCACGTCCCCGAGGCCCGCATCGTGCCCGAGATGCACTACCGCGAGGCGACCGAGCTCGCCTATTACGGCGCCAAAGTCCTGCACTCGCGCACCATCATCCCGCTCCTCGCGCGCAAGATCCCGCTCAGCGTCCGCAGCACCTTGAATCCCGAGCGCCCCGGCACGCGGATCGCCGACGATGTGCCGCCCGGCGCCTACCCGGTCAAAGCCCTGACGGCAATCCTCGGCCAGGCCATCGTCGCCATCGAGGGCCGCGGCATGATGGGCGTCCCCGGCATCGCCGGCCGGACCTTTAGCACGATGGCCCTGGCCGGGATCTCGGTCTCGATGATCAGCCAGGCCTCGAGCGAGGCCAGCATCTGTTTCGTGGTCCCGCAGACCGAGGCGAAGGCCGCCTCCGCCGCCCTGCGCGAGGCGTTCCGCTTCGAGATCGAGCGCCTGTTCATCGACGAGGTCCGCGTCACCGGGGCGCAGGCCGTCATCGCCGTGGTCGGCCTCGGCATGAAGGGAACGCCCGGTATCGCCGCGCGCGTCTTCGCCGCCCTCGCCCGCTGCTCGGCAAACATCGAGGCCATCGCGCAGGGCAGCTCCGAGCTCAACATCTCCGTCGCCGTCGGCGAAGCCCATGTCGGCCCCGCCCTGCGCGCGCTCCACCGCGAGTTTCGCCTCGAGAAACTGCACGCCCTGCCGCACCAGCAGGAGGGCGACGTCCGGTTTGCCGTCCTCGGCGTCGGCCAGATCGGCCGCACGCTCCTGCGCCAGCTCGCCGCGCAGCACGCCTATTTCCAGGACAAAATGCGCATCGACCTGCGCTGCCTCGCCCTCATCGACACCTCGGGCATCGCGCGCAACGCCGACGGCCACGCGCCCCCGGCGCTCGAGGAGCTCCTCCTCAGGAAAGAGCGCGGCGAGCCGCTCAACGGCACCGGCGCGGCGCGCCTCGACCTCGCGCAGATCAAGGCCGCCTGCGCCCGCGAACTCTGGCAACTCCCCGTGAAGCGTGGCGTCTTCATCGACGCCACCGCCGGCGAAACGGCGCCGCTCCTCAAGGACGCGCTCCAAGCCGGCTGGCACGTCGTCGTCGCCAACAAAAAGCCGCTGGCGATCCCGCAGGCCCAGTTCGACGACCTCCTCGCGACGGCCCGCGCGAACGGCGTGTTCCTCCGGTACGAGGCCACTGTCGGCGCCGGCCTGCCGATCCTCGACACCCTGGAGAAACTCCAGGAAACGGGCGACGAGGTCCACTCGATCCTCGGCTGCTTCTCCGGCACGCTCGGCTTCGTCATGACGCAGCTTTCCGACGGCGCCCGCTTCTCGGCGGCCGTGGCCATGGCCCACGCGCTCGGCTACACCGAGCCGGACCCGCGGGAAGACCTGAGCGGCATGGACGTGGCGCGCAAAGCGCTGATCCTCGCGCGCACTTTGGGCTGCCGCCTCGACCTCCATGACATCGCCGTGCAGCCCCTCTTCCCCGCGGCCTGCTCCGACGATTCGCCTGCGCGCTTTCTCGCGAACCTCAAGTCCCTCGACGATGAATGGGCCGCGAAAATCGCCCAGGCCAAGGCCCGGGATGAAGAGCTGCGCTACGTCGGCCGCATCGAGGTTCAGGGCCCCGGCAAAGCGCGCGTCACCGTCGGCATCGAAGCGCTCCCGAAGGACTCGCCCCTCGGCCGCCTCAAAGGCACCGACAACCAGGTCACGATCACGACGCGCCGCTATAAGTCGAACCCGATGATCGTTTCCGGCCCCGGCGCCGGCGCCGAAGTCACCGCCGCCGGCGTCCTCAACGACGTCCTCGCGATCGCCACCGCGGTGGAAAATCGATGAAGGCCCGCGTCTTCGTCCCCGCCACCATCGGCAACGTCGGCCCGGGCTTCGACGTCCTGGGCCTGGCGATCGAGGGCCTGGGCGACCACTTCACCGTCGAGCTCGTCCCTAGGGCGCAAGGGTCCCGCATCGTCGCCGTCACCGGCCGCGACGCCGACCTGATCCCGCGGGGCGTCGCCGACAACTGCACCGCCATCGCCGCGCTCTCCATGCTCGATCGGCTCGGGCTCGACCACGCCGTCCACGTCACGATCGAGCGCCGCCTCCCGGTCTCGGGCGGCCTCGGCGGGAGCGCCGCGGCGAGCGTCGGCGGCGCCCTCGCCGCGCTGCTCGCCTCGGGCAATAACGCCGCTTCCACGCTGGTCCTGCTCGCGGCTCTCGACGGCGAGCAGCGCGTCGCCGGCCGCCACCTCGACAACATCGCGCCGGCTTTTTTCGGCGGTCTTTGCATCTGCCGCGCCGTCGACCCGCCCGACGTGGCGACGGTGACGATCCGCGGCGATTGGTGGCTCACCGTGGTCACCTCGACGCAAAAGCTCGCGACCAAGGCCGCGCGCCAGGTCCTGCCGGAGCTCGTCGCGCGCCGCGACATGGTGACCCAGATGGCGCACACCGCCGGGGTCGTCGCCGCCTTCGCGAACGGGGATCACGAGCTGCTGCGCCGCTCGCTCGTCGACCATTTCGCCGAGCCCCGCCGCGCCCCGCTGATCGAAGGCTTCCGCGACGTCCGCGACGCCGCCTTCGGCGCCGGCGCCCTCGGCTGCTCGATCAGCGGCGCCGGCCCGACCCTGTTCGCCGTCAGCGCCACCGAAGGCACCGCGCGCCGGTGCTGCGCGGCGATGATCTCGGCTTTCCGGCCGCTCGCCGCGGAAGGCCACGTCGGACCCATCGCCAGTCGAGGAGCGCGCCCGGCATGAAGACCCTCGGCTGTATCCGCTGCGACCGCGCCTATGCGACGACCGAAGTCCGCTACGAATGCGACTGCGGGGCGCTCCTCGAGGTCCGCCAGGACCCGAAGGAGCTCGCCAAGCTCTCCTGGGCGCACTTCCGCGCCCGCAAAACGAGCGCCGATCCCCTCGACGTCAGCGGCGTCTGGCGCTTCCGCGAGGCCCTGGTCGACATCCCCGAGGCCATGATCGTCACGCACCCGGAAGGCGCGACCCGCACCTACTCGCGCGCCGCCCTCTCGGCCTTTGCCGGCGTCGAGCGCCTCGCCTTCAAGCACGAGGGCGAAAATCCCACGGGCTCGTTCAAGGACCGCGGCATGACCGTCGCCGTCAGCCAGGCCAAGCGCCTCGGGATGACGGCCGTCGGCTGCGCCTCGACGGGAAACACCAGCGCCTCGCTGGCCGCCTACGCCGCCCACGCGGGCTTGCGCGCGCTCGTCTTTTTGCCGTCCGGCAAGATCTCGATGGGCAAGCTCGCCCAGTCGCTCGGCTACGGCGCCACCTGCCTCGCCGTCCGCGGCGACTTCGACGCCGCGATGCGCCTCGTCCGCGAGGCCGCCGACCGCCTCGGGATCTACCTCGTCAACTCGCTCAACCCCTTCCGCATCGAAGGCCAGAAGACGATCATCTGGGAGCTCCTCCTCGACCGCGGCGGCAAGGTCCCGGACTGGATCGTCGTCCCGGCCGGAAACCTCGGAAACACCAGCGCTTTCGGCAAAGCCCTGCGCGAGGCGAAGGCCGCCGGCTGGATCGACCGCCTGCCGCGGATCGCCGCCATCCAGGCCGCCGGCGCCAACCCGTTCTTCCAGAGCTACGAGTCCGGCTTCTCGCACCGGTTCAAAGTCAGCGCCGAAACCCTCGCCACGGCGATCCGCATCGGCGACCCGGTGAATTACGAAAAGGCGAAAGACGTCATCCTCGCCACCGGCGGCATCGTCGCGCAGGCGACCGACACGGAGATCATGGCAGCCAAGCGCGCCCTCGACCGCGCCGGCATCGGCTGCGAGCCGGCGAGCGCCGCCGCGCTGGCCGGCATCAAGTCCCTCCGCGCCCGCGGCATCATCAAGGAATCGGACGACGTCGTCGGCATCCTGACCGGCCACATGCTCAAAGACACCGACGCCGTCCTCGCCGCCGCCGGCACCGCCGTGATCGAGATCGACGCGACGCTCGCGGCCGTCGAGCGCGCCTTGAAGACCGCGCCTTGAGACCCGTCCTCCCGGCCCTCCTCGGACCGCTCCTCCTCGCGAACATCCGCGCGCCCTACCACCTGCCGCGCGCGCCTTCGCACGCCCTCTCGCCGGCCGGACCGGCGCTCACCGTCGACGCCGAGCATCTGCACATTGATTGCAAGCCAACATCCTGTTCTGTTTCCGCAATTTACGACATCACGGCTAGCGAAGCCGGGCCGTTCGGGTTCCGCTTCATCGGCCCCGCCGAAGGCGGCGTGAACGCCAAGGTCGCCGGCGCCGATGCCGCCGTTACCGTCCGCGCGTTCAAGCAGGAAGACGACCTCGACGGCAGGTACACGCTCTATGAGGCCAGCTTCGCCGCCCCCGTGCCGCGCGGCGCCACGACGATCGCGGTCTCCTACGACCAACCCCTCGGCCTCTACGAGACCCGGTACGGCTACTTCGTTCCGAGCGCCTTCGCCTACGAGTTCTCCTACGAGCTCTGGCCGCTGATGGAATGGCCGCGCGCCCCGACGTTCCGGGCCGACATCGCGATCCTCTGGACCGAGAGGCCCAGCGGGCTCTTCGGCTGGCTCTTCGGCGCGCCCGACGTGCACTGCGCCGGCCTGGAGCCGCTCCCCGGAACCTCGGACGGCGAGACCCGCTTCACGCTGCGCGGGGAGCTGCCGCGGCGCCTACGCTGTCTGATCGACGCGCCGGCGTCGGCCAAAGAGACAATGCGCTGACGAGCAGGGTCAGCGCGTAGCGCACCTCGCTGTCCTGGAATGAGTTCTGCGTCAATGATGCCGCCGCGAACACCGCGAGCGTCGTCAAGGCCATGCGCCCGCCCACGGCCTCGCGCGAGATGTCCCAGGCCCGGCGGAACGCCCAGCCCAACCAGACCAGATACAGGATCAGGCCAAATATCCCTGTATTTACCAATATTTGCAGGTAAACATCGTGGGCCTCGTACTTGCGCGTGAAGTCCCCCAGCCCCAGCTTTTCGTAGTAAGGCTTCCGGTACGCGGTCGTGATGTTTTCGCCGTGCCCGACCAGCGGCCGCTCCTTGAACATGGTCCAGTGCACGTCCCAAAAGGCGAGTCGGTCATCCTTATACCCGCTTCGCACGTCATAATTCCCGGTGACGGTCCGGGTGAACCGCTCCTTCATGGCGTTGTCGGTCAGTCCGACCGCGGCTGCGAGCGCGACGATCACCGCCAACGCCACGAAGCGCGCCCGCCCTCTCGCGAAGAGCAGCGCCTCGACGACGACCGCCGCGGCGCAGCAGGCCTGCACCGTCCGCGATTGGCTCGCGAAGACGCCGACCACGCCGCCGGCGAGGATCACCCAGCTCGCCCCGTCCGTCGGCTTCCGCAGGACCCCGATCCATCCGACCGGCACGAAGAAGAGCATGACGTAGGCGAAGGTCAGCGGGTGCGAGTAAAAACCTTGAGCCCGCTTGATCGAGGGCACGAAGGTCGAGCCCGCGAGCTTATACCCATAGAGCGTCTGCGAGACCGCGACCGCTCCCATCACCGCCGCCACCACCGCCAGGCAGATTTGCAGCGCCCGCGCCGATTTTGCGTCGAGGGGCTCCTGCGCGAGGTAGAAAACCGGCGGCAGCAGCGCCCAGGTCAGGTAGCCGAACGCGAACGAGCCGCTCTCCACGAACGGCACCGCCGGGTTGAGCGCGCTCGCGACGAGCCCCCAGCCAATGTACGCCGCGCTCGCGAGCAGGGGCACGCGCAAGTCGCGCCACAGCTGCTGGAGGGGCAGACTCCGCCGCCTCTGGTAGATCCGCGCGAATAGGATCAGCCCGAACACGCCCGCGCCGATGTTCTGCCCCGCCACGGCGAGCGGCACGATCAGCAAACACAGGTAGAGCGGCAGACGCGCCACGCGGACCCCTAAAGAGCGAAGGTTCGCCCTCATTGTTCCGCGCGCCGCCGTCCCCGTCCACGGAAATGTGGCTCCTGTCGCGATCCGCTCCGCGCCGCTCAGTTGAGCGCGAGGGTCCCGGCTTCATAGGCGGCCGCGACGTTTCGCGCCGCGAGAAAGCTCGGATAGTAGTTCCGCGCCGCAAAGCCGAAGATCCGCGTCTTGTGCTTCTCGCGGATCGTCATGTAGTCAGCGCCCCAGGCGTCGATCGCGCGCGAAATTCCGTTTGCCCCGTAGTTGTACGCGGTGATCGCGAGCGGCCACGATCCGGTGCGCTCGAAGAGTCCGTGCAGGATCTTCGCGGCGGCGGTCGTCGAGATGCCCACGTCGGTCCGATTGTCGATCTTCCTCGTCACGCGGAGCCCGCATTCGCGCGCCGTGCCCGGCATCAGCTGCCACAGCCCCCGCGCGCCCGCCTTCGACCGTACGGCGACCTGAAACCCGCTCTCCAGGTGCGGCAGGTAGGCCAGATCGGGCGGTAAGTGACTCTGCTTCAGCACCCTTTTGATGAGCTTCACGTGCCGACGCGAGCGCTCGAGGCTCGAGACCAGATCGACGCCGCGCTGGCAGCGGATGTTGTCGGCCGCATCGCGGTAATATTCGGGGTCGTTCCGCGACTCCAGGGGCGAAACCTGGACGATGCGGCGCTCGATGAGGTTCCGCGGAGCGCCGCCGGTCGCGAGGTACATCATGGCGTTGTGCAGCGCCGCGAGGTAGCGCTTTTGCGAGCGGTTCTGCTCGGCCTGGTTGCGGCCTTCGAGCCGCTTCACGGCGTAAATGATCGAGAGGTCCTCTTTATCGTGGAGGATGCATTGGTCCGGCTTGTACTTGTGGAACACGCTTTCCCAGAATTTCACGTCGCTTTCAAGGCCGAGCGGCGTCGGCAGCCGATCCGCCCCGTCCACCGCCTGGGCCGTCAGATTCGACGCGGCCATCGACGCGGGCGCGGAATACGCCGCGCTCCCCGCACATGCAAGCAGGCCGGTCACGAGCACACGAACGGCGCTTATCCCCCGTGCAAAGGACATGTGCAAACTCCTGAGAGGGGGACAGACAAGGTCATTTGCCGCTGCAACGCAGCAGTTACCTCCCTATTCTCCCTCATGAGTCGGCCCGGCAGCAAGTGTCCGTCAAAGCGTCCGGAGCCCCATACCCCGCGTCTATTCGACCATGAGAATGCCCTAATCGTAAATGACGCGCCGCCCTGGCGCATTCCGAATCGCGCCCGCTTTTACCATCTCTTTCAACACGACCCCCGCGAACTCATCCCGGGACACTGCGAGGCCCACGACGACGAGCGTCAAAATTTCGCCGCACCCCGTCTGTTTCTCCCGCGGCCTTCACCTGGCAGTCGGGCTTAGAGGCCCCCGGTCGGCTCCCGCCCGTCGACCGGATCGACCCGCCTGCCGCCGAGCGCCTCGAGATGCTCGCCGACCCCGTGCACGCGCACCGACTCGATCATCGCGGCGTCGACATAAACCAGATCCATATCGGACGCGATCAAGAGCGGCGCGCCCCGCGTCCCGCCGAGCTCCGCCGCGACGAGCCACCCCCTCGTCGCCGGACCCGTCCGCGTCGTAAAGGTTGCGAGGGGCGGGGATTTCCCGTTTGCCCGCGCGTCGCGCCCCATCTCGACGAGCAGACGCAAAACCTCCGTCACCGGCAGCGGCGGCAGCTTGGCGATCTTGTCGATCACTTCTTCGCGCCGCTGCAGGCCCAGCCCCAGCTCGTGAGCTTGTCCACGAAGCCCTTCGCCTTTTCCACGCAGGTGTCCATTTTGGCGACTGTGCTCCAGATGAGCTGATCATGGCCCGGCTGCTCGGTCTCTTTTTTGTAATGGACCTCGCAAGGCTTGCTCGCCGCCGCGTCGCCGGAAGTGAGCTCCACGACGCGCCGATTTTTGCCGTTGGTGCACACCGTGTTTTCGAATCCGCCGCCAGCTTCGGCAGCTTCAGGCTTGGCAGCGGCCGCCGGGGCCGCCTCGGGTTTGCCCTTTTCGGCGTAGGGCTCCACCACGGTAGCCTTCAGGGTTTCCTGCTTGTCTTCGGCGCGGGCAAGGGTCCCCGCCACCAATCCACCCAAAACGAGACCAAACGTCGCGACTCGCTTCACGCCATCCTCCACGCGGGGCTTAGCCCGATTTTCTTAATATCCAGGCTCAATTGTTCCCGCCAACAAGCCAAAAATAAAGCCCTTTCTACGAACATTAAAGTTTTCGGCCCCGGAGCCGATAACGACCTTAGCTCAATTCCATCGTTTTTTCCCTTGGGCCGAGGAGCCTTGCGTCCATGCCGTCCAACTCCAAAAGGATCGTAGCCCGCGCGTTTTCGATGATCGCCGCCGCGGCGCTCTTGGCAAGCTACACGGCGTGTAACGACAGCACCTTCACCGGTTCAGCGGCGCAAACCGCCAAGAAACCTGGAAGCGGCTCGGAACCGACGAGCGGCCCGACCGGAAGCCCCACCGGCGGTAACCCGACCGGCAGCCCGACCGGCGGCGAACCAACCGGAAGCCCGACGGGCGGAGGCAACCCAGGAAGTCCAACAGGCGGCGAACCTCCCGGCACTGGCACCGACTGCGTCAAAGGCGACCTCGTAAACGTCCCGTTCAGCGGCCCCGCGAAGGATTGCTTCGACGCCGGCAAGACCTGGAACTTCAGTAAGGCCTCGTGCCAGGACATCCGCAAAGCGAAGTTCGAGTGCACCTGGGACAACATCCTTCAGTGGTTCAAAACGACGAACCTCGTTCCGACCGAAGCCGTTCAGAACGGCGTCAAAGACGGCCGGAAAGTCGTTAGCTGCGGAGAGTCCGAAGACGGCAACCGCCTGGTCGTAATTTGGCTGAACCCGCCGCAAAACGGCACGATCCAATGCGACAACGCGAAAGCCCTCGAGGGACTCGCGGTCACCGGCTGCTACACCTTCTATCCAGACCCGTCGAAATCGCCGCCAAAGCCGACGACAGACGAGGAGAAGAAGCAGCAAGTCTATGCCTGCATGGACGCGCTGTAAATTCCGAAAAAAGGTAAGCCCGCCATCAACCGAAGTTGATGGCGGGCTTATTTTTTAAGGCTGCATCGCGCTACTCTCCCACACTCAAAAGTGCAGTACCATCGCCGCAGAGAGGCTTAACTTCCGTGTTCGGGATGGGAACGGGTGTTTCCCTCTCGCTAAAGACACAGCCAAATCAAAGTTATTTGGCAACTGAGTCGAATACAAACCTACAATTTATCTCACGAAACTCGCGTCTCGCGAGCTAATAAAAATCACGCTTAGAAGAAGGTCCTCTAAGTTTTCCGCACGCTTCTACATGGAACATCCGGTCAGTTTCAAAGAAACATGACTTTGGTTCTTCCAGGTAGAGAGTCGACGGTTGTAAATAAGCCGCACGGCTGATTAGTAATGGTCAGCTCCATGCATTGCTGCACTTCCACCTCCATCCTATCAACGTCCTGGTCTAGAACGAGCCTTCAGGGCCGAAGCCAGGGAAATCTTATCTTGAGGTGGGCTTCCCACTTAGATGCTTTCAGCGGTTATCCCATCCATACATGGCTACCCAGCCGTGCCACTGGCGTGACAACTGGTGCACCAGAGGTATGTCCAACCCGGTCCTCTCGTACTAAGGTCAGAACCTCTCAAATTTCCTGCGCCCACAGCAGATAGGGACCAAACTGTCTCACGACGTTTTGAACCCAGCTCGCGTACCACTTTAATTGGCGAACAGCCAAACCCTTGGGACCTGCTTCAGCCCCAGGATGTGATGAGCCGACATCGAGGTGCCAAACCTTCTCGTCGATGTGAACTCTTGGAGAAGATCAGCCTGTTATCCCCGGAGTACCTTTTATCCGTTGAGCGATGGCCCTTCCATACGGGACCACCGGATCACTAACACCTACTTTCGTACCTGCTCGAGCTGTCACTCTCGCAGTTAAGCTCCCTTATGCGTTTGCACTCTACGACCGATTTCCACCCGGTCTGAGGGAACCTTTGCGCGCCTCCGTTACTCTTTTGGAGGCGACCGCCCCAGTCAAACTACCCACCAGACACTGTCTCCCTCCCAGATCATGGGAGAAGGTTAGACATCCAAATCCATCAGGGTGGTATTTCACCGATGACTCCACCGAAGCTAGCGCCCCGGCTTCAAAGTCTCCCACCTATCCTACACAGACGAATTCGAATGCCAGTGCCAAGCTATAGTAAAGGTTCACGGGGTCTTTCCGTCTTGCTGCGGGTATCGGGCATCTGCACCCGATTTTCAAATTCGCTGAGCACCAGGTCGAGACAGCGGGGAAGTCGTTACGCCATTCGTGCAGGTCGGAACTTACCCGACAAGGAATTTCGCTACCTTAGGACCGTTATAGTTACGGCCGCCGTTTA
>JAYVWD010000265.1:0-1810 GCA_043786345.1 Pseudomonadota bacterium | reverse complement strand
GCGCCCGCGCGCCGTCGGCGCCGCCCAGGTCGTCCCGGAGGGCCGCGAGCGCCGCCGAAAGCTCGCGCGCGACCGTGGTTCCGAGCGCATTTCCCCGGTCCGGACGCGCGATGGTCCAGCGCTCGGCCCCGCCCGCTCTCGTGATTCTCACAAAACTCATGCACCCTCGCTGCGCCGGCGCCTGGTTGCAGTCGGCCGGGATTCCGACGACTTGCTGGAAGGGGCCTGTGGTTCCTATAATGATCCCTATAGTAACCCTTGTGAACCCATCGAGATGGACCCTGCCGGGCCATCCTTTGGCTTTCGTCGGTGGCTCATATAAGCTAGTAAATACAGAATGTATTCTGACTCTTATCCTCAGGCGGAGCCTAAGAAAAACGTGACCCTGGACGACTCGAATTCTTCTGAAGTACAAGGCCACGCGCCGCCCGACGCCTCGCCCCACAGCTCTTGTGTGGTTCTGATCGGCGCGATGGGCGCGGGCAAATCCTCGGTCGGCTGGTACCTGGCGCGCAACTTAGGGCTAGGCTTCATCGACGTGGATAAAAACATCGAAAAACGCGAGCGCAAAGACGTCGCGACGGTCTTCGCCGAGAAGGGCGAGGCCCATTTCCGCACCGTGGAGAAGGCGGAGATCGCCCGCCTGAGCGACGTGCGCAGCCACGTCATCGCCGTCGGCGGCGGCGGCGTCATGGACGACCGCAACTGGCAGATCCTGGGCACCCTCGGCATCACCGTCTGGCTCAACCCGAACCCCAGCGAGATCTCGCGCCGGCTCCTCGCCAACGAGGCGGAGCTAGCCAAGCGCCCGCTCCTCGCCGAGGTCCTCGAGCTGCGCACGGCCCCCGAGCGCCATAAGGCCCTGACCGAGCGCCTCGGCAGCCTCGATGCCCAACGCCAGGCCCGCTACAAGGAGGCGCGTCTCACCATCACCGACGCGTTCTCGACGCCGGAATCTACGGCGCGCCTGATCCGCGACCTCCTTTTCAAGGAAGGGCTCCTCGCCACCGAGGACACCCGCAAGGCATTCGACCGCTGGCACGTCATGTGACCCCGATCCCCTGTCTATTCCAGAAGTTGCGCAAAGGGTAGCCATGTCCGATTTCTCCAAGACCCTTGGGAAATGGTCGTCCATTCCGTGGCGCCCTTGCCTCATCGTGGTCGGCGCGAGCTTCCTCATCGCGTCCGTGCTCAACACGATGGTCGCGCACCTCTTCCTGACCAAGGAAGCGAAGGGCGGCGCCGGCAAGCCCGGCGTCACGACCGCCGCGCTCGGCCCGGCGTTCAGCGTGCCGACCCCGGCCGCCTCGCTCAGCCAGAACGGCGTCGACCTGATCCTCAAGCGCAACATCTTCAACAGCGAAGGCGCCGCCACCGACGACACGAAGAAGACGGACGACGACAAGGGCCCGAAGACGCTGGAGGCCGTGAAGTCGGACCTGCCGGTGAAGCTCATCGGCACCATCTACGGCGGCGACCCTTTGAGCGGCATCGCCCTCGTCGAGAACTCCACCAAGAAAACCATCAACAGCTTCATGGTCGGCGACACGCTCACCAAGGAATCGATCGTCAAAGAGGTCCTTAAGGAGCGCATCATCATCGACCGCGAGGGCCGCCTCGAATACATCGAGGTCGACAAGCAGGAGCTCTCCCGCAGCAAGCGCAAGAAGAAGTCCAAGGACACGTCCTCGTCCAACAACACCACCATCGCCCCGATCGCGACCGAGCCGCCGCCCAGCTCCTACAAGGAAGACGGCTTCGAGCGGAAGGAGCGCGAGATGGTGATGACCAGCGCCTACAAGCAGAAGCT
>JAYVWD010000264.1:0-1902 GCA_043786345.1 Pseudomonadota bacterium | reverse complement strand
CTTGCCCGAGGCGTCCTCGATCCGCTCGATGAAATAGGGCGTGGCCCGCCGGCCGCCGTTGACGAAGGCCGCGTAGGCCTGCGCGATCTGGAGCGGCGTCGCCTCCCCGTAACCGAGGGCGACGGTGACGTCTTCGCGGTCGAAGGCGAGGCCCAAGTGGGCCATGTGCTCGGCGATCGTCCCCGCGCCGAGCGTCCCGAAGAGGCGGGTCGCCTCCATGACATTGCCCTTGAGGGCGAGCTCGAAGAGGGTCGGCTCGCCCTTCGCGCCGCCGATCGACGAGGCGAGCGAGAAGCCGCGCTCGAGGGCCAGGCTCACGGCCAGCGGCAGGAAGAGGCCCGCGACCCGCCGCTTGGCGCCTTCGCTGCGGTTGAACTGCGACTCGCCGAAGTCCTTGCCGCCTTGCATCGCGAGGACGCCGCCGGTGGCCGGGTCGATCGCGATCAGGGCGCCTTCGATCTGGCCCTTGTGTTTGTGCTTGTAGACCGCGCTCTTGCGGACGCGTGCGAGCGCCTCGTCCATCGTCTTCGCCGCGGCGCGCTGCAGGCCCATGTCGAGCGTCGTCCGGATCTTTAAGCCTTCCTGCGGCAGCTTCTCCGTCTCGAAGCGGCGCTCGAACTCCTTCTGGACCGTCGCGATGAAGTACGGCGCCTTCGAGAAGTGGTCCTCCGGCTCCGGCGCGACGCTGATGGCGTACCGGGTCCAGTCGGCGGCGTCCTTCTCGGTGATGAAGCCGTCGGCGGCCATGCGCCCGAGGATGAAGGCCTGGCGCTTGTTCGCGCGCTCGGGGTGCTTGTTCGGGGCGTACCAGGTCGGCGCCTTGGGCAGGCCCGCGAGCAGGGCCGCCTCGCCGACGCTCAGGTCCGGCGCGTTCTTGCGGAAATAATTGCGCGCGGCGGCCTCGAGGCCGTAGCTCTTGTTTCCTAAAAATATCTTGTTTAAATAGAGCTCCAGGATCTCGTCCTTGGAGTAGTGGCTCTCGATGGCGACGGCGAGGAACGCCTCCTTGACCTTCCGCGTCCAGGTCTTCTCCTGGTCGAGGAAGTAGAGGCGCGCGAGCTGCTGCGTGATCGTGCTCGCGCCCTGCCGGATCCCGCGGCCGCGGATGTTGGCCAGGGCCGAGCGCACGATGGCGAGCGGGTTCACGCCGAAGTGCCGGTAGAAGGCCTTGTCCTCGGCGGCGAGGAAGGCCTGGATCACGTGCTTCGGGAGCTTCTTGAGCGGGACGAAGTAGCGCCGCTCGGAGGCGAACTCGCCGATCTTCTCGCCGCCCCGGTCGAAGACCTCGCTGGTGACGGCGAACGAATCGTCTTTGAGGTGGCTCACGAGCGCGAGCTCGCGCCGCAGGTCCCGCGCCATCCCGAAAAGCGCGCCGAGGCCCAACGCGCCGGCGGTCACGGCGGCGAACAGGCTCAGTGCGAGCAGCGATAGGAGCAGCTTTTTGAGGGTCATGATGCCAAGGCGAGAGTGAGGTAAGGGGTCTCTGTTATTATAAACCAACATGGTGACCGACGACGACAATCCGGGCGACTTCGAGGCGCGCGACACGGACTACGGGAGGCGCGGGCCCGAGGAGTACGACGAGGGCGCGTTCCGCCTCGCTTACGTCTTCCTGGGGCCCGCCCGGTACGTATCCTCCTCGCTTTTCACCGCAATGTTTCTATTCTTCGTGTTTTTCGCGCTGACGGCGGTAGCCCAAGTCGGCGGGCTCGTGCTCTGGCTCGGCCTGCCGGTGCTCGACCTCGTTTACCGGAAGGTGGCGGCCACTTTGAGCCGCGCGTTCGGCCTGGCGCTGGTCGTGCTGCTCTTTTGGTTCATGATGGCGCTGTTCTCCTACCTGATTGTGCCGGCGGTCGCCCCGAGCCTCGCCGGGCGCGTGCCCCTGCCCTGCTCGCGGGCGGA
>JAYVWD010000263.1:0-3452 GCA_043786345.1 Pseudomonadota bacterium | reverse complement strand
CCGCACAGCTCGCGGTCGCCGCCCGCGAGGATCCGGACCTTTTGCACGGGCGTCTTCCCCGCGACCTGCCGGACGAGCGCGCCCAGGGCGCCCAATTCCCCGATGATCCGGGCGCCCGGCGCGTCGGTCCCGACCGCCGAGACGAGTTGAACCTCGAGGGCCGGCCCCGCCTTGGCGGCGCTCCGCGCGGCGTGGAGCGCGCAGCCGCCCAGGCGGTCCTCCCCGCCGAAGGCGTCGATCCCCACGTCCCCGAGGAAGGCGGCGGACTTCAAGGCAACAAATCCCGCAAGGCGCGCGCCTTCGCCCGATCGATCCGGCCGTTCGTCATGATCCCCGTCCCGACGATCGCCCCGCGGGCCACACCGCGGAGGATCCTGGCATTTTCCGCGCTCAGCCCGCTCCCGATCAGGACCGGAAACCCCGGCAAAGCGCCGCAGGCTTCCGCCAGATCCGCCGTCACCGGCGCCGTGCCCGTTAGCGTCCCCGTCACGATGATGCCGTCGGCGCCCTTCTCGCGCGCCAGCCGCGCCGAGTCGGCGACCGTCCGCGGCGCGAGCATGCGCGCATACTTGACCTGGATGTCGGCCAGGACCGCGACCCCCTCCGCCCGAATCAACCGCCGGTAGGCCAGCAGGCCCTCGGGATCGATCGCCATCTCGCCGCCGTACTCGTCGCGCGCCATCCGGTCGACGAAGTAGTCGGTGCGGATGAACCGCGCCGAGGCCGCTTTCGCGACGGCGAGCGAAGCCTTGGGGTCGTTGAGCAGGATCTCGGCGCCGACGACGACTCGCCGCGCCTTCTCGACGACGCGGCCCACGATCTCGGTCATCGCCGCCACGGTCTCGGCCGGCGCGAGGACCTTGTGCGGCTGGTCGTTCTCGTTCTCGATCAGGATGCCGTCGAAGCCCGCGGCCTCGAGCGCTTCCAGGTCGTCGAGCGCGTGCCGCACCAGATCCTTCATTCCCGGCGCCTGAGCATAGCCCGGGAGCGGCGGCAGGTGGACGACGCCGATCAAGGGCCAGGCGCCGGGAAACAGGACTTTGAACATCAGGGGCCGCCTATCGATTCAAAAGAAAAACCCGAGTCCTTTGGGGGGGGCTCGGGTTCGTCGATTCTGGATGGTGCGATCGAGAGGACTTGAACCTCCACGCCTTGCGGCACTAGTCCCTCAAACTAGCGTGTCTACCAATTTCACCACGATCGCATACGGTCGAACACGGACACATCTTCTACAACAAACCGCCCTCGAGGTGAAGGCGGCTTTTCGAATCAGGGAGCAGGAACAGGAGTCGGGATCGCCGTCGGCGGCGTCGTTCCGGTCGCCGAAGCGCCCGGTGCCGCGGTGCCGCCGGCTGGAGTCGTGGTCGCGCCAATCGGCGCCGTCGCCGCGGGGGTAGGAGCCGTCGTCGCCGTGGCGGCCGGGGTCGTCGCCGTGGCGGCCGGGGTCGTCGCCGTGGCAGCCGGGGTCGTCGCCGTGGCAGCCGGGGTCGTCGCCGTGGCGGCCGGGGTCGTCGTTGCCGCACCGGCAGGAAGGGTGTCGGTCGCCGCGCCCTTGAGGCGATCCTTCAGGCCGACGTTGCCGCCGTGCCCTTGCATGACCGTGAGGGTGATCGACGTCGCCATGAAGATGCCGGCGGCGCCATACGTGAGCTTGCCGAGGAGCGAGGTTGCGCCAGTGGCGCCGAAGACGCCGGACGAGTTGCCGCCGCCGAACGCTGCGCTCATGCCGCCCTGGTTTCCGCCCTGAACGAGGACGACCAGAATCATGAAGAGCGCGACGAGCACGTGAATGACGGTAATGAGCGTTTCGAGCATGGCTAAACGGATCTCCGGTGCGGGCCCTCGAGCGGGAAAGTGGTGGCGCCTCCCAGAATCGAACTGGGGACACGTGGATTTTCAATCCACTGCTCTACCGACTGAGCTAAAGCGCCGCTTCGGACCGCGAAAAGGAAGTTATTATGTAGCGAGCTACCTCCCGATAGTCAAGACGATTGCTCGGATTGTCAATTGACATCACCGGTCCCTCCCCGGATGCTACCAAGGCCCCCGCTATAGGCTCGAAAACAAGCCCGAGGCTCACTCCTTATGAACGTCCTCCCCGCCCGTCCGGTCGTCATCGCCGGCCCCTGTGCCGCCGAATCCTACACTCTTATGAGGGACGTCGGCCTGGCCCTGGCCGCCTTGAGCAAGGAGCTCGGCTTCGACTACGTCTTCAAGGCGAGCTTCGACAAGGCCAACCGCACCTCCGGCGGCAGCGACCGCGGCCCCGGGATGGACCAGGCCCTGCAATGGTTCAAGGACATCAAGGCGGAGCTCGGCGTGCCCGTCCTGACCGACGTCCACGAGACCTGGCAGATCGAGCCCGTGGCCGCGGTGTGCGACGTTCTGCAGATTCCGGCGTTCCTCTGCCGCCAGACCGACCTGGTCGCCGCCGCCGCCGCGAGCGGGCGCAAGGTGAACATCAAGAAGGGCCAGTTCATGGCACCCGCAGCGATGGCCAACGTCGTGGACAAAGCCCGCCTCGCCGCCAAAGAGCGCGGCGTCGCCGGCGAGGTATGGCTCACCGAGCGCGGCGCCTCCTTCGGCTACGGCAACCTGGTCGTCGACATGCGGGCGTTCCCCATCATGGCCGCGACCAGGGCGCCGCTCATCCTGGACATCACGCACAGCACCCAGCTTCCGGCCATCGGTGGCGAAGGCGGCGGCACCTCGAGCGGCCAGCGCAAGTTCGCGCCGGTCCTGGCCCGCGCCGCCACCGCGACCGGGCACCTCTCGGGCTACTTCCTCGAGGTCCACACGAATCCGGCCAAGGCGATCAGCGACAAGGACGCGCAGCTGAGCATCGCGCAAGGGACCGCGCTCCTTCGGCAGCTGATCCCCCTGTGGAAGCAGGCGCGCGACTTCGCGGTGAACGACGGTCAGTTCGACGACTGACGGGCCCGCCAGGCCGCGACCTGATTCAGGGTTTCGGTGACGACGGGCGCCGCGGGGTCCGCGCCGCAATGCGCCACGGCCTCGTCGAGGCGGGCGTCCTTCGTGACGGTCATGGCGATGAGCGCGTTGCGCACGAGGCCCTCGCGCTTCGCTCGCGTCAGCGGCGTGCCCCCGAACATCCGCTCATAGGCGGCCTGGTCCATGGTCGCGACCGCAAAAAGGTCCGGCACGCCGTGGATCCGCAGCACGTCCTCGGGCACGGTCGGCGTCGCGCCGCGGTTGTACGGGCAAACGAGCTGGCAGATGTCGCAGCCGAAGAAGTAGAGCCGCATAGGCGGCCAGAAAGCCTCGGGAATCGGCCCCCGGTGCTCGATAGTCCAATACGCCAGGCACTTGTTGGCATCGAGGCGGTAGGCCTCGTCCAGCGCGCCCGTCGGACAGTGCACCTGGCAACGCTTGCAGGGCCCGCAGCCGCCGGCGGCGCTGCGTTTCTCCGGATCGACTGGCGCGGGCGCCGC
>JAYVWD010000262.1:0-2681 GCA_043786345.1 Pseudomonadota bacterium | reverse complement strand
GGAACTTCTGGTCGAAGAGCGCCGATACGGGCACCGGCGTCCTGGACGACCACGGGACGGCGGTGTCGGGGCTGGTCGGCGCAAGGCGGAACGGCAAGGGCATGACGGGCGTCTGCCCGGATTGCACCGTGCTCCCGGTCGTCGTCGCGTGGGCCGCCGCGGAGGACGCGGAGGCCTTCTACTACGCAGGGAAAATGGGCGCGGCCGTGATCTCCAACAGCTGGGGATATCCGGTGGGTACGCCGCAGACCGACGTACTCGTCGAGGCGATCGCGGCGGTCGAGAAGGACGGGCGCGGCGGCAAGGGGACGATCATCCTTTTCGCGATGAACAACCTCGACCAGGACGACTGCACCGGCGCCAACCCCGACATCTCGGCGTTGCCCTCGGTCATCGCCGTGAGCGCCGCGTCGGACCAGGACAAGAAGGTGACGATGGCCGCCTGGGGCGACTGCATGGAGATCCTGAGCCCGAGCTACGAGACCGACCGGCCGGGCGTCGCGACGACGGATCTGACCGGCAAGCGCGGCTACAACAACGGCCGGTATCCCGGCGACCTGGCGGACCTCGACTACACGACGGGCTTCGGCGGCACCTCGGCGGCGACGCCGATCGCCGCCGGCGTTTTCGCCCTCATGCTGACCGTGAACGAGGCGCTCACCCGCGACGAGGCGCTCGCGATCGTCGAGGCGACGGCCGACAAGATCCAGCCGGAGCTCGCGGGCTACGACCCCCAGACCGGCTTCAGCAGGAAGTACGGGTACGGGCGCATCAACGCCGCGAAGGCGGTCCGGGCCGCGGAAGCATTCAAGAAATACACGCGCCGCGAGCGCGAAGCCGGAGCTGCGCGCACGAGCCGGCAGTAAGACCCCTCCGCGCCGATAGCTCTTTCCAGCCAGTTCGCGGGCCGTCGGCCCCGGCGGAACGGGGTGGACATTTGCCCGGACCCGGACTACGTTGCGCGTGTTTCCGTCTTTTTCCTTTTTTTCCGAGACGTTGGGACGGTCGATGGCGACGACGAGCGTACACGACGGCGACCAGTCGGACGAGCTTCGCGAAGTCTGGGGGACGCTCGATTCCGAAGAGCGCCTCGTGCGCTTCCGCCAGCTCTCGCGCGAGCTCGCGGGCGAGTTCTTCCTGACGCTGTCGCACAACGACCAGTCGCACATCATCCTCAACCTGCCGCGTGGCGAGCAGCGCCTATGGCTCCGCCTGCTCGCCCCGGACGACGTCGCCGACATCATGCAGGGGATCGACGTGGACGTGCGCACGGAGCTCCTGCCGCTGCTCGACGACACGACGCGCCGCGAGGTCAACGCCCTGCTCGCCTACGAGGAGGACGAGGCCGGCGGCTTGATGAACCCGCGCTTCGCCCGGATCCGGCCCGACGCGACGGTGGACGAGGCGATCACGTACCTGCGGCGGCAGTCGCGCACGCAGCTCGAGACCATCTATTACTGCTACGTGCTCGACAGCCAGCAGAAGCTGCTCGGCGTCGCCTCGTTCCGCGACCTCTTCTCCGTCCACGGCAACTGCCGGGTGAGCGAGGTCATGCGCACCGACCTGGTCACGGTGCCCGAGGACATGGACCAGGAGGCCGTCGCCCGCCTCATGGCGACCCACGACGTCATGGCGATCCCGGTCGTCGACGCCGAGGGCCGGATGAAGGGGATCGTCACCGTCGACGACATCGTCGACGTCGTGCAGGAGGAGGCGACCGAGGACATCCAGAAGATGGGCGGTATGGAGGCCCTCGACATCTCGTACCTCCAGACGAGCTTCTTCACGCTGCTCCGCAAGCGGGCCGGCTGGCTGGCCGTGCTGTTTCTCGGCGAGATGCTGACGGCGAGCGCCATGGCCTACTTCGAGGACGCGATCGCCGCGAACGTCGTGCTCGCGCTCTTCATCCCGCTCATCATTTCGAGCGGCGGCAACTCCGGCTCGCAGGCGACGACCCTCGTCATCCGCGCGATGGCGCTCGGCGAAGTCCGGATGCGCGACTGGTTCCAGGTCATCCGCCGCGAGCTCGCCTCGGGGCTGGCGCTCGGCACGTTCCTGGCGATGATCGGCTTCATGCGCATTTTCGCCTGGCAGCGGATCTTCAACTCCTACGGCGAGCACTGGAATCTGATCGCGACGACCGTCGCGCTGTCCATCGTCGGCGTCGTCACCTGGGGGACGCTCGCGGGCTCCATGCTGCCGCTCATCCTGCGCAAACTGACGTTCGACCCGGCGAGCGCCTCGGCCCCCTTCGTCGCGACCCTGGTCGACGTCTCGGGCCTCGTCATCTACTTCTCGTTCGCGAAGCTGATCCTGAGCGGCACCCTGATGCACGGCTGATCGGGTTCGTGGGTAAAGGGGTGGGTTCCGGGGGAAGGCCGAGTGAGCATTTGGCATGGCGGGATGGTGTCGAGGAAGCGAGTAAGGCAGGACGAGGTCGTGGGTCTGAGGAGTGTGTGAAGAGCCCGGTCCCCCCGGCACCGGGCTCTTCTCGAGGCCGTGGTGCAGTGCACCCCGGGTCCCGTAGCGAAGACCTTATGCGGCGCCGGGGCCAATCCTCAACCGCCAAGGGCTGACAGCGACGGACTAGGGTATGTCCGGCAAAGGCTGCGCGGCGTTAGTCCAAGGCGTCGTCGTGAGCGTGGGCGTCGACGTGAGCCTGGGCTTGGGCCTGGGCGCGA
>JAYVWD010000261.1:0-2451 GCA_043786345.1 Pseudomonadota bacterium | reverse complement strand
CGGCGGCGCTCGGTGACGCAAAACGCATCGCGCAGCTCGCCCATAGCCTAAAGGGAACCGCTGGAAATTACGGGTTTCCCGAGCTGGCGCGCGCCGCCGCGGAGCTGGAGCGCGCGGCGCGCTCCGAGGAAGACAAAGACGCCTTGCCGCTCTATATTGACGGCCTCGGGAACCTAATCCACCGCGTCCAACGCGGGCACGCGCCGCCGGCGCAAGGGGAGATGCCAGGGTGAGCCAAACGGTGACGAAGACGCCTCAGAACGCGGGCCGGATTCTGATCGTCGAAGACGACGCCGACATGGCGAACCTGCTCGCGGTGAGCCTGGAGCACGAGGCGTTTCGCGTCGACGTCGCCGCCTCGCTCGACGCGATGAAGGAGCGCCTCCGGCAGTTCACTTACGACGCGGTGCTCCTCGACCTCTACCTCGGGGACGAGCGCGGCGTCGAGGCGATCCCGTACATCGTGCGCGAGGCGCCGTTCGCGCTGGTGATCGTGATGACGGCCTTCGGCTCGATCGAGGTCGCCGTCGAGGCGATGGGGATGGGGGCGACGAGCTTCCTGACCAAGTCCGACGACCCCGGCAAGATCACGCGCGAGCTGAAGGACAAGCTCGGGCGCCGCGGCGCCTCGGCCAAGCCCGGCGCCGGCGACGACGCCCTGATGGCGCGCATCGGGCTCATCGGCCGGAGCCCCGTGATCCTGAAGGTCATGGACGACCTCGAAAAGATCAAGGACGTGGACGCGACGGTGCTGCTCTACGGCGAGTCCGGCACGGGCAAGGAGCTGATCGCGCGGGCGATCCACCGGCTCTCCAAGCGGAGCGGCGCCAAGTTCGAGGCGGTCAACTGCGCCGCGATCCCCGAGGCCCTGCTCGAGAGCGAGCTCTTCGGCCACAAAAAGGGCGCCTTCACCGACGCGCGCAACGACAGGAAGGGCATCCTCGAGGTGTGCGCCGGCGGCGTGCTGCTGCTCGACGAGATCGGCGAGATGCCGCTGTCCCTCCAGGCCAAGCTCCTGCGCGTGCTGCAGGAGAAAGAGTTCACGCCGATCGGCTCGACGCAGGCCCTCAAGGTGACGACGCGCATCATCGCGGCGACCAACCGGGACCTGGAGGAGGAGGTCGCGCGCGGGCGGTTCCGCGAGGACCTCTTTTTCCGGCTCAACGTGCTGCCGCTCTATGTGCCGCCGCTCCGGCAGCGGCAAGGCGACGTGCCGCTGCTCGCCCACCATTTCATCGACCGGTTCAACGCCCGTTACGGCAAAGCGCTGCGCCCGCCGTCGCGGGAGCTGCTCGCGCGCCTCGCGTCCTACCCCTGGCCGGGCAACGTGCGCGAGCTGTCGAATTCGATCGAGCGCGCCGTCGTCCTATCGAAGAGCGACCAGCTCGACATCGAGGACGTCCTCCGCCGGAAGATGAGCCCGCAGCGCGGCGCCCCCGGCCTGAACGAGGCGCCGGACTATGCCCAGACCCTCTCCTATGCCGAGGCGAAGGAGGGCTTCGAGCGCTCGTTCCTGATGCGCATCCTGACGGTGGCCAAGGGCAGCATCGCCGAAGCCGCGCGGCTCTCCGGCCGCTACCGGTCCGACATCTACCGCCTGATGGAGCGGTACGGAATCAACCCCGAGGAATTCAAGGGTTGATGCTTCTGACGGCGTTCGCGTCGCGATTTGCTACGTGAACGCCCGGGAATCCGCGGGCCGTCGCGGACTTAGGCCTGGCGCGACTCTTGCTCGACCCGGCCCTATGAGGCGCATCCTGGTAGCGGGCATTTTCGTATCGCTGGTCGTCCTGGCCGTCGCGAAGGCGTACGTTCTCGGGCTCGACTCGAGCCACAAAAGACGGCACGATGCCGTGAGAAGAGCCGCCGGACTCCAGGCCATCCCGGAGACCGCGGCAAGCCGTTGACCCGCAGGTGGAGCGCCCTCAGGCCGTGAAGAAACCGACCGTCCGGAAGCCCCGATACATCGGCGCGAAGATCGCCCTCGGCACCGTCCTCGCCGTGATCGGCCTCGTCTGCGTCCTCATTTACGTGGACTTCGAGAGCACCGCCGTTCACGTCAACGGCAAGGTCGTGGACCTGCGGAGCGAGTCGCACGCGACGGGCCGCAAGGGCGGGCGCGTCACGATCACCCGCCCGATGGTCGAGTTCGACGACCCGGCCACGAACACGCACCACAAGGCGGTGGCGAAGGTCGCGAGCCGCAACGCCGACCTCGAGCGCGGCCAGACGATCGCGGTGGAGTTCGACCCGCGCAGCCCGGATGAGTCGGTCCGCGTCGAGTCGGGCCTATCGTTCCTCGAGGTCGGCGTGCTCGTCGCCGGCCTGATGCTGATCGGGTTCGCGCTGAAAGAGCAATTCACGTTCCGGCGCGCGACGCGCGCCCTTGCCGCGGGCTGAAAGGGCGTCGACGCGATGGGCTCCCTCGGAATTCCGGAAATGGCGTTGATC
>JAYVWD010000260.1:0-2764 GCA_043786345.1 Pseudomonadota bacterium | reverse complement strand
CCCGCCGCGGAAGCGCGGCGGGCGGTTCGGGGGGCCGCGGGCCCCCTTCAGTTGCAGCGGCGCCACTGGATCCCGAAGACGTGGGCGACGCGGGCGTCGATCTTGTCCAGGGTGATGATGCCGCTACTGGCGGAGCTGGTGCTGTTCACGAGGACCTGGCTGTTGACGTTGAGGGCGCGCGACAGGCCGCACGGCGACCAGACGAGGCCGGAGATCCCGAGGGTGTCTCGGATGGTGTAGCCGTGCGCGGCCGGGCCATACATCGTCGAGCTGAGGCGCGCTTGCGCGCTCTGGCCCTGGAAGTAGTAGGTCGAGGTCTGCTGCGCGCTGACGCCGCTGTCCAGGGCGACATAGCCTTTGTACTCGACCGAGGCGACCGAGTAGGACCAGCCGGACGGCAGGTCGAAGTCGATCGAGATCTGGCAGTTTTTGCGCTTGGCGCTGAACGGGACGCCGGGGCCGGTCTCGGCGACGAAATCGTCGAAGTACATGTGGAAGGCCGTCAGGTCGCTGGCGAAGAGTCCGGCGACCGAGCCGGCGGGGCAGCCGGTGCCGGCGAAGCTG
The DNA here is from genome assembly GCA_043786345.1 of Pseudomonadota bacterium. Lineage (GTDB taxonomy): Bacteria > Bdellovibrionota_B > Oligoflexia > Oligoflexales > CAIYRB01 > JANOTL01. The sequence continues at coordinate 2,200 of JAYVWD010000260.1, read as the reverse complement.
ATGTGGCGCACTTTGGCGTACGCGGGGACAGCCCGGGTCTCGGCTTGCGCCGAGGCGCCGGCGAGGGTGAGCGCGCCGAGCGCGAAGATGGCCGCGATGTTGGCGAAAAAGCTTGGTTTCATGGCGCGTTTCCCTTTTTCGAGGTGTGGTGGCGACCGGCTCTGGTCACTAAGAACTGGTTAGCATGCTTGTTTTTCAGGCACAAGATGTCCACGGAACATAGTGTTCTGTATAACTCGGAAAGATCGGCGAACTCCGGCACGATGGCGCGTTTCCGGCCAAAGCGGCCCGCTTGGCCCGTCGCCGGCCCGTCGCTGCGTGTGCTATCAAGGAGCGTTCGCCCTCAGTGCCGGAGGAACCGCCGCGTTGGATTCCCGTGTCCCGTCGCTCCTGTATCCCGTGCTCGCCGTATTCGCCGCCTTGGCGTCCGCGCGTCCGGCGAGGGGCGAGGGCGAGCTCGGCGACCTGCGCGACGCCGTGGCGGGCGAGGTCGGCTCCCAGGTCTTCTTCGACGCCGCGCACACCGGGTTCAACAAGGACGGGAGCCGCCAGACCTTTGACGGGGACTTCGTCGCCATCGGCGCCGGCACGATCTTCGCGGCCGACCACGTCGCCCTCGACCGGGCGAAAGGCGTCGTCGAGGCTTCGGGGCACGTCATCGTCATGAGTGAGAGCGCGATCTTCACCGGCGAGCGCGTCCAATACCTCCTCAAGACCGGCGACTTCAAGATCGACGGCGCGACGATGACCGTCAACGACGCCGCGCAGGCCGAGGCGATCACGCGCCAGATCCTCGGCCTCACGGCGAAAGAGGCGGAGTTCGAGGCGAAGCGCGAGCTCCGCCTGGCCGAGATCGCGGACAGAAAGGCGCGCCTGCGCAACGAGGCGCGGCGGCAAGCGCACGCCCCCGAGGCCTTAGGCGCGCCGCCCGAGGCGCCGAAGGACGTGGACCAGGGCCTGGTCGAGCGCTACGCGCGGCTGCTCGACCAGGAGGAGCTCACGGCGAAACAGCCGAACCCGTCGCTGAGCCGCATCCCGAAAGAACGCCGCGCGATGATCCTGCGGCGCCGCGACTTCTTCGCCAAGAGCCGGGCCGGCGTCGCCGGCTTAAAGCGCGGCAAGGCGGCGCCGGCCGCGCTCTATTTCAAGGTCCGCGGCGACGAGCTCACGCGCACCGACGGCAACGACTTCCACGCCCGCGCGGCGCTCTTCACGCCGTGCATCTGCGCGGACGACGAGGCGCCCGCCTGGGCCTTTCGCTCGGCCGAGATGAACGCGCAGATCGGCGGCTATGCCGACCTCAATCACCCGGTGCTCGAGATCAAGGGTATTCCGGTCCTCTACCTGCCGTACCTCAAGATCCCGCTCAAAGACGAACGCCAATCCGGGTTCCTGATGCCGACCATCGCCTACGAGGCGCGCTCCGGCACCATCTACTCGCAGCCCGTCTTCTTCGACCTCGGCAAGGACGCCGACGCGACGCTGACGACCGACGTCTTCGAGAACCGCGGCACGCGCTTAGGGCTGGAGTACCGCATCCAGCAGCGCGAGTTTTCCGGCTGGGAGCTCGACATCGAGGCGATCCGCGACCACCTGTGGCTCGAGGACCGGAGCAAGCGGCAGGACTTCGGGCCGATGTATCGGCAGGGGCTGGCGGACGCCGCGGCGCGGGCGACCCCCCGGTGCGTGGATGCCCTCCTCGCCGCGCAGAAGGCCGGCGGCGACGCCGCGCCCGAGGATTGCCAGTATAAGCCGGGCTCGGTGCAGGATCCCGGCTTTTGGAAGGGAAAGAGCGGCGCCTACGACGTCGCGACTCCGGCCGGCGTCGACGCCGCCAAGGCCGAGCTCGACGACCGCTTCGGCGTCCCCGCCAACACCTGGCGCGGCGCCTACCAGTGGCGCGGCAGCACGTTCCTCGCCCCGCGCCTCTCCCTGGTCTCCAACGCCGAGATCCTGTCCGACCACCGCTACGCCGAGGAGCTGCGCGTTCCGAACGACTTTCAGGAAGCGCTCTTCGGGGGGCGCGCGTCGAAAACCTTCTCCGACGCGAAGGCCCAGCTCAACTTAGACGGCAAGGACCTCTACGCCGGCTTGGGCTTTCGCTACGGCGACAACAACCTGCTCGAGGAGCGCTTCGAGGGCCAGCAGATGCCGCTCCGCCTGAAATTGCTGTCGCGCGAGGCCTCGCTGCTGCCGCCCG
>JAYVWD010000259.1:0-12936 GCA_043786345.1 Pseudomonadota bacterium | reverse complement strand
AGCTGCGACTCGAAGAGGTCGATCACCGCTTCTTTCGACAGGGTCGTGTCTTCCAAGCGAAGCTCGGCGCGCGCACGCGGGAGCTCCTGGGAGCGGACGAGCTTCGTGAAATTCTGGTCGCAGATTTCGGCGCGGTTGCTGCTCATGGCGTCCTCGGCGGATAGCTTGGGGGCTGATCTTAACGAAAACCAAGGCTTGAAACCACAGGTGCCGTATGCCCGGGGGCGCAAAACCGCCCGGCAGCGCCCGGGGGGTCTAACCCCAATAATTTAGGGGTGTTAGTGCGCGCCGACGAGGGTCGCCGTCGGCCGCGCCATCAGCGTGCCCAGGCGCGTCATGTAGTCGAAATTGACGTTGACGACCTGGTCGCAGGCGCCGTGGTAGCAGGGGTCGTCGTCGCCGCCGAAGAAGTTCTGGGATTCGACGATCGCCGGCTTGTCATAGCGCCAGAACGCGGCGTGGTCGCTGTGGTTCGTGCATGCCGCGGTTTTGTGCAGCCGGAGCGTCGTGTCGGCGGCCAGGGCCTGGTCGACCGCGGCCGTCAGGTCCGCCGGGGTGTTCTCGTCGCAGTCGCTCGCGTGGAACGCGCCGTCGTCGTCGCCGTCGTAGCCGATCATCTCGAGGTTGACGACACCGGTCAGCTCGTCGAGCTTGACCAGATCCTCGAGCTGGCGCGCGTAGCCCCCGCTGCCGAGGAGACCGAGCTCCTCCTGGTCGAAGGCGACGAGGCGCAGGCCCGTCTGGAAGGCCGAGCCCTGAAGGGCCCGGGCGATGGCGAGGGCGCCGATCGTGCCGGCCCCGTCGTCGTCGGCGCCGGCGTTGCCGACGGAGTCGAGGTGCGAGCTCACCGCCAGGAAGTGGACCGGGTCGTCGCCGGCGCGCTCGGCGACGAGGTTCACGCCGCCGGCGCTGCCGTACGCGACGCCCTTGACGATGTAGCCGAGGGCTTCGTACTGCTGGCGCAGCCAGGCGCGGGCGTTGGCGCGGTCGAGGTCGGACTTCCGCTCGGCGATCGTGACCTGCCGGCCGCCCAGCACGACGGGGCTGGCGCCGCCGAACTCCTTGAGCTTTTCTTCGAGGTACGGGCTTCTGCTTGCGCGGGGCAAAAGGGCATGCTTTAACTGGGGTCGCAAGGCGCCGTACCCAAGTGGCTAAGGGAACGGATTGCAAATCCGTGATGCATCGGTTCGACTCCGATCGGCGCCTCCATCCTTCGCCTTTCCCCGACCTGCCGACCTGCTGCCACTGTGGGGGCTACGGCTGGCAAGGCAAGTCGCCTCGTCAACGGCCAAATTGCTGCTTGTACCAGTGCCGAAGGCCTTTGCCGGCGTGGTGCGGCTCAGCGCTAAACCGCGGGATCAAGTGCAGATGGGCGTGCGGGACGGTCTGACCGCCGACGGGAAAGCAGTTCCAGCCGACATTGTAGCCGCCCGGCTTGTACAGGCGGTCGGTGAGCTCGCGGGCCGAGACCAGTAGCTCGTGCGTCTCCGCCCACTCGTCCGCCGTGAACTCGAACGGCGTCATGACGTGGCGCTTCGGGATGATGACGCCGCAACCGGGGATATCCGGAACCTTGAGGCGCGAGAAAAGGCAGTGGTCGGTTTCGAACTCGATGACCGCCTGATCGTCGCTCTTGACCGCACAGAACGGGCAGCAGGACGGGCCTCTTTCTGGTCCCGTCACCGCTTCGGCTTCGTGCAGATCAAGGGCGACACCCACCGCTCCGTCGCATTTTTCACCAAAGCCCCTTCGAGCGATCGGCAAGCGAAGCCACGGGCGATCAAGTGCTCGTTGATGGCCAATTGCTCCTCGGGGCCGTGCAGCTCGACGTAGATGGTCGGACTGAAGCGTTCGAGCAGCATCCGGGCGCCGGCGAGGACTTCGGCGGCCCCGCCTTCGACGTCGATTTTCATGAAGGCCGGAGGGCGCTGCCCTTCCGCAAGGAGCTCGTCCAGCGCGACGACGTCGACCTCGAACGCCTTTGCTTCCGGCAATACGTACGTCTTTTCGACGTTGCTCAGCTTTCCTTGCGTGGGAAGCGCGGCGTCATAGAGGAACGTCGCCTTGCCGCGCTCCCTCCCGACGGCGTTGCGACGGCAGTGAACCCAGCTCAGGTCGTTGAGATTGGTGTTGTGAACGAGGTCATCGAACGCCTCGGGCACGGGCTCGAACGAGTAGACGGCCCCGGAGGACCCGACCTGGCGTCCGAAAAACAGGGCCATCTGTCCGCGGTTGGCGCCGATGTCGAAGACGACGTCGCCACGGTTGATGTACGGCGTGAAGGCGTCAAAACCCATGGTCTTTGGGCGAAGGGCGAAGGAGACGCCAAGGCCGCTTGCGACTCGAAAGCGGGTTCCCCGAATGGGCCCGAGCAGGACCCGGCGGGTGCTGCCGAGCGGGTAGAAGAGGCGGGCAAGCACATTACGAGCCATCACGATCCCTTCTTACTTTACACCAGCATCACTCTACCAGATTTCCGCCTGGTCGGCCCCGCCCCTTCGTTCGGCCGCGGACGACCCGCCATGTTCGACGGCTACTCGGCGGTATCTTTAAACCAAAAGGACGTATTATGCGGCGCGCTCAAGGGCTCGGACTGCACGCGCGGCGCCTTCCGGCCGATACCTCGGGTGATGCCATCCGCCTTTGAAAACCTGCGCCTCCGCCTCGCCGCGCTCACCAGCGACGGCGCCGTCACCGCCGACGAGCGCGCCTTCGCCGATTCGTACATCATCGAAAAGCGCACGCGCGACGCGGCCACGTCCCTGGTGATGGCCGGCGCCTTTTCGGTCGTCGGGATAACGGCGGGCTTCCTCTTCACGCTTGGCGTCTTCAAGATGCAGGTCGTGCTGACGTTTCTGAGCGGCCTGGCGCTGGACCTGGCCTGGCTCCGCATTCGACGCTCGGGCCTTTCCGTCCGCCTTTACGCGGCCATCGTGCAGATGTATTCGGCCGCATCGATGGCCTTACTCGCCGCCCTGGCCCAGTCCGGGCTGACTTCTAGCGTGCGCCTCACGCTGGCGCCGAGCGTCTTCGCTGGCCTCACCTGCGCCACGCTGATCGGGTTCCCTTATTCGACCCGCGCTGCGGCCGTCGCAGCGCTCGGCTATCTCGCCATGAACGCCCCGGCCTATTACACCGACAATTTCTCCTATCTGACCATGATCGCTATCTTTTTAACACCCGGCGTCATGATCCACGGAAGCGTCGGGCGCCGCGCCCGGGCCAGCGCGATCCGCGAATATCGCTCCCGACTGCTGCTCGCGCCGGCGTCCATCGTCCGCCGCTCGCTCCGCGCCAAGTTGTCGCTCGACCAGGTCTTCAGTCCGAAAGTCCGCGCCTGCGCCTGCGTCTCCACCGACCTGCGCGAGTATGGCGCCGTCCTGGGCCGGCTCCACGGAGACGGGATGAACGAATACCTGAGCGCCATCTACACGCGGACGCAGGCGTTGTTGCAGCGGCATGTGCCTGGCGGGAACTACTACGCCGACTGGATCGCCGGCGAGCTCTTCATCGTCATCTACGCCGAAGACGGGAGCGACGACCCGCGGCCGCTCGTCGCGAGCGCCGTCGCGCTCGCCGTCGACCTGATCGGCTCGACCGAGGCGATTACTGCGGATGTCGGCATCGCCTGCGGCCCGGCCTTCGTCGGCATGATGGGGCCGCCGGGGAACCGGAAGGCGACCGCCCTCGGCGAGACGCCCGGGCGGGCGCGGCGCTTCCAGGGGAGCGGCGGGGCCGTGCGCGTCCACCTCGGTACCCCCAGCTTGCTGGAGATGCGGACGCTCGCCCTGATCGCGCCGGCGCTGATCGCGCGCAAATCGCTCGAGGCGGACGTGTCGCCGACGACCCTCTTCGGCGCAAAGGTCCGCTCCTGCGTCTGCGTGTCGAGCGACTGGCGCAGCTATCAGCGGCTCTCCGGCGAGCTCACGCCGCAGGAGCTGGCGCAGACCCTCGCGGACTACTACGCCGTGTGCGAAGGGCTCCTCGACGGGGTCGCGCCGGGCGGCAACTACTACTACGACTGGATCGCGGACGAGCTGTTCGTGGTGTTCTTCGCGCTCGCGGCCGACGGCGTCGAGGAGCTGCCCGCCCTGGCTCTCGCGTTCGGGCGGCGGCTCCTCGACGCCAAGCCCGCGTTCGTGCGGACCCACAAGGCGCCCGGCGGCATCGACGTCGGCATCGGCGCCGGCACGGTGCTGGTCGGGCTGCTCGGCGCGCCGGGCCTGAGCAAGGCGACGGCCGTCGGCGACACGCCGGCGCGGGCGCGGCAGCTCCAGCTCGTGGCCAAGGCCCTGAGAAAGCAGCTTGGCGACGAGGACCGGATCGTCTTCGGCGCGGAGCTGCTGGCGGCCGCGCCCGGCGCGGAGCCGGTGCCGCTGGAGGTCTCGGGCGAGGAGCTCTGCTTCTTCGTTCCAGGGCGCCCGGCCGCTTGAGGCCAAAAAAAAGGCGACCCGAAGGTCGCCCGTGGCCCTCCAAGCGAGGGCCCGCGCGGGGATTAGTGCGCGGCGCGGTCGCGAAGGCGGCCGAGGAGCGCGATCTGCCGCTCGGTCAGCTTCTCGCCCGCGTCGACGACCCTGGTGAGGGCCGAGCTGCGCGCCGAGGTGAGCTTGCCGGAGACGAAGCTCCGGGCGTCGCCGAGCGAGCTCTTGATCTTGCCGCGGGCGGCGTCGAGGTTGAACGTGACGGCTTTGGCTTGTGCTTTCATCGGGGAATCTCCTGAAACAACGGGAAGGGGGATCGGCTGCCGGCCATTTTGAGGGCGCCGGCAACCAGCGTCTTGAGGCACATAATAAGGTATATTTTAATAAAATCAAGAAGTATTCTATGATTTTAATATATTCATCAAGGAATCCGGAGACCTCCTCTCACGAAAACTGGTTGCCCCAATGCCGGCATCAGTGGTTCCATCGGGCCAGCATTCCGTGAGACGTCAGAAAATTCGTAAAGATTTCGGAGGACCTGCGATGTTCCGCGTTCAAGGACTTTTGCTCGCCACCGCGCTCGCCGCCCTACCGGCCGTCGCCAGCGCCGCCCCCATCGATGTCAAAATCCTGAGCGAGCTCGACCGCTTCGAGCCGTTCGAGGGCCACCTCTTTCATGCCGGCCACCTATGGGTCGGCCGCTCGCGCAAGGACATGGCCTCGTACTATCGCCTCGAGGTCTTTGCGGCCGACGGCACCGCCCAAGCGAGCGTCGAGCTCGTCCACTCGCTCCGTTACATCTATCCATATGGCGACGACGCGATCCTTGTCGTCGGCATCGGCTTGGACCAGGTGAGCCACTACACGATCGCCCGCTGGGTGAACGGCAAGGTCGAGGTCAAAGAGCAGACGATTCCCGACTCGGCGCTCGCCGACCGCTTCGCCGGCAAGCCCGGCCAGCTCGTCTTCTCGGATCCAGGCGGCTTCGACGACCCCGACCATCCGAGCGACCCGAACCAGCCGCTCCCGACGCTCTTCACGATGACGCGCGGCGGCGAGCCGCGCTACCTCGCGCCGCGCATCGCGGGTCCGCGCAACGGCGTCATGATCGACGCCGCCCTCTACCTGATCTCGTCGCCCAGCATCGCCACCGGCGGCCGGACCCTCAACAAAGTCGACGTCGCGGCCGAGTCCTTCACCAAGGTCCTCGAAGGGCGCAACGGCCTGACCGAGATGGCGCGCCTGCCCGCCCTCAACCTGCTCGCCATCACCGAGAGCGACGCCCAGCAGGTCGTCGTCGTCGACCTGAAGAACGACCGGCTGAGCGACACGCTTTCCATCGAGGGCTTCGGTCGCCCGCGCGCCCTCGCGGCGCTCGGCACCTGCCTGCTCGTCGGGACCGAGGACACCAAACAAGTTTTGGTTTATAACCTCGGCGCCCTCGAGCACGCCAAGCCGATCGCGCAGTGGGACCTGGGCGTCGCCGGCGACAAGTTCTTCCAGCTCCGCAACCTGACGGCCGACGCGGGGACGGGCCACGTGTTCGCGCGCTCGGCGTACGCCTGCAGTCCCTTGGACGGCGCCTGCGGCGCCAACGGCCGCAACAGCGTGATCATGGTCACCCCGGCGGTGGATGACGCGGCGCGCGCGGAATGCCTCGCGGCCGCGCACTGAGCCCTCAGGGGATCGAGATCAGCCCCTCGGCGAGCGAGTCCTGCCAGTGCACGGGCTCGCCGCCCGGGGCGTACATCACGGCCTTCGTGCGCTCCCCGTTCTCATAGGTGGCGGTGATCAGCAGCGCGCCGGTCTTATAGTGGCAGGCCAGCGCGCCATGGCGCCGGCCCTTCCGGTAGTGGACGCGGCAGAGCTCCTTGCCGTTGGCGTGGTTGAACACCGCTTCGCCGTCGGGCGCGTCGTCCTTGTAGGCGACGCGGGCCTTGACGGCGCCGTCGTCGTAGCGCTCGACGGCGCGGCCGTTGCGTTTACCGTCGACGAAGGGCGTCTCCTGGATCACGGTCTGGCCCTTCATCACCTGGTAGATCCCGGACAACTGGCCCCGGTCGTAGGTGCCGCTCTCGGCCAGCGCGCCGTCCTCGGCGTACTTCCGGAAGGCGCCGTGGAGCTCGCCGTTCTTGTACGCGCCCGTCTCCGCGCGCTTGCCGTTCTCGTGAAAGCTGTGAAAAGGGCCGGTTTTCTCGCCGCGGCGATAGGAGCACGCGAGCGCCAGCGCGCCGTTCTCGTGGAATTCCTCGTAAAGCCCGTCGAGCACCTGCTCCTTGTCGAGGTGGCGGACGCTCCGGAGCTTGCCGCTCGGCCACAGCTCGCGCGCCTCTGCCTGCGCCAGCAAGAGCGCGGCGGCGAGCGCGGCGGGCACGATCACTTCGACGCCTTTTTCTTCAGGTGCGACTTGCGCGAGCCGTCGGCGAAGTACTCGTCGTGGGTGACGAGCTTGCCCGCCTTGTCGTACTCCTTGACCCGCGCCAGCCGGTTTTCGGCGAAGGTCTCCTCGCGGAAGACGGTCTTGCCGTCCTCGAAGAACGCGCGCGACAGCCCCTCGCGCTTGCCTTGGCGCCAGAGCTCCTCGCCCTGGAGCGAGCCGTCCTCGCGCCACTCCAGAAATTTCCCGTCTTCCTGCAGGTCCTGGTGGGACCAGAACTGCCCCCAGCCGAAGCCCGTCTCCTGGCGCACCTCGAGGTAGCTGCCGGCGCGCCGCACCTGGCCGCCGTCGAAGTAGTCCTTCGAGGCGACGACGATACGCTCGCCCTGCTTGGTCTTCTGGGTGAGGCGCTTCGCCTGGCCGTTCAGGTAGTAGAGCGTCTCCTTGGTCATGAACCCGTCGTTGAACGTCGCCTCGCGGGTAACCTGGCCCGACTCGGCGAACTCGCGCTGCAGCCCGTTGAAGTTGCCGCCCTTGTTGTAGCGGGTCTCGGACTTGGGTCGGCCGTTGGGGAAGCGCTCGGTGCGCATGCCGTCTTTGCCGACCTTGGCGAACTGCTCGCTCTTTTGGACCTGCCCGCCGTCGCTCAGCTCCTTGGCCCCCTGGACCTCGCCCTTGAGGAAGGTGAGCTCGCGGAAGGGCTGCCCCGCCTTGACGAAGAGCTTGACGGCGCTAGGTTTGCCGAGGAATCCGCAGAGGTCGCGGTCCTTCTTCGAGAACGAGGCGGTCGAGCACTCGATGGCGCGCAGGCTGCCGTCCGGGTTGAACTCGAGCTCGGTCTTCTTGTAGGTGTCGAGGTGCATCGCGATGCGCTCGACCTTGCCGTCTTTGGCGTAGAACTTCGACAGGCCGCGCGGCTCGCCGTTGTCGTAGGCGCGCTCGCTCTGGAGCTGGCCGCTTTCGTAATATTCCTTTTGGATACCGTGGGAGTTGCCGGCCTTGTTCTCCGGTTTTTCGACCTTGAGCTTGCCGTTATCATAATAGAAGCGGATCACCGTCTCGGCGCCGCCGACGTACTTCATGTCGCGCGCGAGCCGGCCGTCGTCCTTGCACACGACGAGGGCCGTCAGACCTTTGGTGCTGTCGCCGTTGTTCAAGTTGATCGACTTGCCGTTCGCGGCGCAAGTTTCGAAGGCCAGGATCAGGCCCATCAGGCTGCTCATGTGCGCATCTCCCAAAAAGCCAGCATGTCCGGCGGCATAGGGCAATCGATGACGAGCTCTCGGCCATCCCCGGGGTGGCGGACCGTGAGCCGCGTCGCGTGCAGGAGGTGGCGCTCGACGCCGGGACGGTCGCGGCCGTGGCCGAAGCGCAGGTCGCCGACGATCGGCAGGCCGCAGTGCTGGAGGTGCACGCGGATCTGATTGGTGCGACCCGTCAGGGGGAAGGCGCGGACGAGGGCCGTATCGCGCGCCAGGGCCTCGGTCCGAAAGAGCGTGCGCGCCGGGCGCGCGACGTTCGCCGTCAGGTTCATGCGCCCGCTGCGCGTGTCGACGGGGCAGTCGACGGGCTGGTCGATGGTCCACTCGGCGGACGGGGGGCGGCCGGCCGTGACCGCCAGGTACTCCTTGCGGACCTGGTGCTCGACGAAGGCCTGGCTCAGACCGGCGCGCAGCGCCGGGTCGGCCGCGCAAAGCACGATTCCGGAGGTCTCGCGGTCGAGCCGGTGCACTGCCGCCCAGTCGGCGCCGAACTGGTCGCGGACGGCGCGCGCGAAGGTGTTGCGGCGAAACCGCCCGGCCTCATGCATCGGCAGCTGGCCGGGCTTGGCGACGGCCAGGATGCCGTTGAACTCGCCCAGGAAAACGAGGTCGGTATCGACGGCGGGCTCCTCCGCCAAGGGGTGGAACCGCGCCAGGCGGTCGCCGGTGCGCACCTTGTAGGACGGCTTGACGGCGCCGCCGTTGACGAGGAGCTCGGCGCCGCGGCAAGCGCGCGCCCAGGCCTCGCGCGAGCGGAACGGGTAAAACGTCGCGAGGTAGAGGTCGACGCGTAGCCCGGCGAGCCGTTCTTCGACGGCGGCGCCGATCCCGCGCAGGTCGTCGTCAGCGGGCTTCATCGGTGAACTCGCCATTCATTTTGAACTTGAGGACCTCGCGCCCGTCGCTTAGCTCGGCGACCGGCGGCTCGGCGCCGTTGCGGAATTCCGCCCGGCCCCTCCAGTTGTTGATGACGAGGTCCATGGTGCCCGACGAGTAGTAGCGGTCGCCCGGCTTCGACCGCAGGTCGTGCGCGGTGGCGACGGTCACCGCTTCGAGCGTGCTCGGGGCGCCGCCTTCGGGGTGGTTTTCGAGGCGCACGGCGGAGCGATAGACGCAGTGTTTCACGGTGATCGCGCCGCCCGGCTCGCGCTCCACCGCGCAAAAGCCCTGATCCGGCGTGCTGGCCTCGAGCGAGGTCTTCACCTCGACGCGGCCCGTGACCTTGTTGCGACCCATGTCCTTGACGTCATAGCCGTAGGATTTGACGGTTTTCAGGCGGTATCCGCCCTTGCCGGCGGCGGCGTCGAGGCAGCGCTTTTCGGCGGCGCCGTCGAAGTTGAAGGACTGGTGCCGGAAGAAGGCGGCCGCCTTGAACCCTTTGAGAACCAAGCCCGCCGCGGCGCCCTTGCAGGCGAGCGCATAGGTGAACGTAACGAAGCCGGTGCCGCCAGCGAGCGCGGTGTCGGCCTTGGTCGGGAGCGCCGAAGGGCAGGCATCCGCGTTCGCCTCGTAGCTGACCTCGAGGGTCTCGCCGTCGACCCGCGCCGTGTCGGCCATGGTCTGCTCGGCCGCGCACAGCAGGTAATCGCCGCCCGGCTCGCCCTTGCCGTTTTCGCCGGCCGCCGACGGCATCACCGCGATGCCCTTCAGCTGGTCCGCCAGATCCACGCGGCTCAGCTTGGGGAGGCTGCCGGCCTCGGCCGAGAGCAGGCCGTCGCCATCCGGCTTGGGCGGCTTGCCGCCGCCGAAAACCGACATGAAACTGCCGCCCTTGGTGCAAGCGGCGGGTCCGAAGGTCACGACGAGTAGGATCAGGGCTCTTTGCATCTGCCTAGTTTATCCCGAGCGCCTTGCCCAGGAATAGCCCCGTGTGGTTGCCCTTGACCCGGGCGACCTGCTCCGGGGTGCCCTCGGCGATGATCTTGCCCCCGGCGTTGCCGCCCTCCGGGCCCATGTCGATGACCCAGTCGCAGGTCTTGACGACGTCGAGGTTGTGCTCGATCACGACGATGGTGTTGCCCTGGTCGACGAGCCGCTGGATCACGGTGAGAAGCTTGCGGATGTCGTCGAAGTGGAGGCCCGTCGTCGGCTCGTCCAGAATGTAGAGCGTCCGCCCCGTATCGGTCCGGGCCAGCTCGCGGGCGAGCTTGATGCGCTGCGCTTCGCCGCCAGAGAGCGTCGTCGCCGGCTGGCCTAGCTTCACATAGCCCAGACCCACGTCGTACAAGGTGTCGAGCATCTTGATGATCTTGCGATGGTTGGCGAAGAGCTCGCGCGCCTCGGCCACGGAAAGGTCGAGCACGTCGGCGATCGAGCGGTCCTTGTACTTGACGTCCAAGGTGGCGTCATTGAAGCGTTTTCCGCGGCAGGCCTCGCACGGCACGAGGACGTCGGCGAGGAAGTGCATCTCGACGGTCAGGTAGCCGTCGCCGGAGCAGGTCTCGCAGCGCCCGCCTTTGACGTTGAAGGAGAAGCGGCCCTTGTCGTAGCCGCGCACCCGCGACTCCGGCAGCAGCGCGAAGAAGTCGCGGATCAGGTCGAAGCACTTGGTGTAGGTCGCGGGGTTGCTGCGCGGGGTGCGGCCGATCGGCTTCTGGTCGATGTTGATGACCTTGTCGAGATGCTCGAGGCCGAGGATCTCGTCGTGCTCGCCGACGTCCTCGTCGCTGTCGTGGAGGCGGCGCGCCAGGGCCGGGTAGAGGATCTGGTTGACCAGCGTCGACTTGCCCGCCCCCGAGACGCCCGTCACACAGGTGAGGAGCCCCAAGGGAAAGCGGGCATTGACGTTCTTGAGGTTGTTCTCGACGGCGCCGCGGACCTCGATCCAGCCCTCGCGGCCCTTGACCTTGGCGGGCGGCTTCCGGCGGATCTCGGGAACGGTGATCTTCTCGCGGCCCGACAGGTATCGCCCGGTCAGGGAGTGCGGGTCGCGGCGGAGGTCCTCCGGCGTGCCGGCGGCGACGATCTGGCCGCCCAGATGCCCGGCGCCCGGTCCCATGTCGATCACCCAGTCGGCCGCCTCGATCGTCTCCTGATCGTGCTCGACGACGATCAGCGAGTTGCCGATGTCGCGCAGGTGCATCAGCGTGTCGAGGAGCTTGCGGTTGTCGCGCTGGTGGAGGCCGATCGAGGGCTCGTCCAGGATATAGAGGACCCCGGTCAGCTCCGAGCCGATCTGGGAGGCGAGCCGGATGCGCTGCGCCTCGCCACCCGACAGGGTCGGGCCCTTGCGGTCGAGCGACAGGTAGTCGAGGCCGACGTTGACGAGGAAGCCGAGGCGGTTCTTGATCTCCTTGCCGAGCTCGCGCGCGATGATTTCCTGGGAGCCTTTGAGCTTGAGGCCGTTCATGAAGTCGAAGGCCTCACGGATCGTCAGGCTGGTCACCTCGATGATCGACTTGCCGGCGACGGTGACGGCGAGGACCTCGGGCTTGAGCTTGAGGCCGTCGCAGACCTCGCACTTGCGCTGGGACATGAAACGGCCGTACCACTGCTTCATGTCGTCGGACTGGGTCGCCTGGTAGCGGCGCATCAGCCCGGGGAGCAAGCCCTCGTAAGCAAAGGAGTATTGCCCCTTGTGCTTGCCCTTGGTCCAGCGCACCGTGATCTCTTCGCCCTTGGTGCCCTGGAGCAAAATATCGCGGTGCTTTTTGGGGAGCTTGCGCCACGGGGCGTCCCAGTCGATGCCGTACTTCTTCTGAAGAGACTTGAAGCGCTCGACGCTCCAGTTGCCGTCCTTCTCGCCGCTTTCGGCGTTGAAGGCGTTGCGCCAGGGCAGAACCGCGCCCTCGCGGATCGACAGGGCCTGGTCGGGGACGACCTTGCGCTCGTCCATCAACAGCACGCTGCCCAGGCCGTTGCAGCCCGTGCACATGCCGAGCGGAGCGTTGAACGAGAAGAGCGAGGGCTCGAGCTCGGGAAAGGCGAAGCCGCAGCAGCTGCGCGCCTCGGACATCTTCACGTCCTCGCGGCCCTCGACGTGAACGACGATGCGGCCGCCCCCGCGCTTGAGCGCGGTCTCGACGGAGTCCGTCAGCCGCTTCTTGAACTCGGCCGCGCGCTTGACGACGAGCCGGTCGATGACCGCCTCGATGTTGTGCTTCTTGTGCTTGGCGAGGGTCTGGATGTCGGCGAGCTCCCGGACGACGCCGTCGATCCTGACGCGGGTGAAGCCCGCCTTTCGGAGCTCGTCGAACAGCTCCTTGTGCTCGCCCTTGCGGTTTTCGACGACCGGCGCGAGGAGCAGGAACTTGGTGCCCTCGGGCAGCGCCAGGATCTGCTCGACCATGCTGGCGGCGTCGCCGCGACCGACGACCTTGCCGCACTTGTGGCAGTGCTGGACGCCGAGGCGTGCGTACAAAACGCGCAGGTAGTCGTAGATCTCGGTGATCGTGCCGACCGTCGAGCGCGGGTTTTTGCTGGCCGCCTTCTGCTCGATGGAGATGGTCGGGGAGAGGCCCCGGATGGTCTCGAACTTCGGCTTTTCCATCTGGCCGAGGAACTGGCGTGCGTAGGACGACAGCGACTCGATATAGCGGCGCTGGCCCTCGGCGAAGATCGTGTCGAACGCCAGGCTCGACTTGCCCGAGCCGGAGACCCCGGTGATGACGACGACGCTCTTCTTCGGGATCTCGACGTCGATGTTTTTGAGGTTGTGCTCGCAGGCGCCGGTGACGACGATGTGCTCGAGCTCGTGGATCCGCGACGGGGAAGCGTCGGACGCAGCCTGTTTGCGGATGCGGGAGAGTGGCAACATGGGTTCCTCTGGGAGATCGAGGCGGTCATGGGACAACATTGCGGGAAGGCTCCTTCATACCCTATTGATGACGCGGGAGACATTACCATATATTTGTATGGTTTACCAAGTCGGCGCCTT
>JAYVWD010000258.1:0-4164 GCA_043786345.1 Pseudomonadota bacterium | reverse complement strand
AGGCGCTCCAGCTCCACACGGACGGATCCCGCGCGCTGACGCCGCCGCGGCGCTGGAGCAATCACCTGCGCGACGCGCGCACGGACGCCTGGAAGACGGAGCCGCGGCGCTGGGCGGAAAATCCCGGCTGGCGCACGCTGCAAAGCGGCAAGGCGACGGCGGAAGTCGTGGTGATGGGGCTCAACGCGTTGGCCGCGGCCGGCGGGACGCCCTACTTCCCGGATCTGCGCGGGCGCATCCTCTTCGCGGAAAACATGGACGGGCCGCTGTCGAGGGAGGAGCGTGTCCGGCGCCAGCTCGAGCGCATCGGCATCTTCGACCACCTCGCCGGCCTCGTCGTGAGCAAGTACGAGTTCCCGAACGAGGAACGGGCGCCCTTCGACGCCGACGGCCTGCTCCGCGAGATCCTCGGGGAACGGCGGTACCCGGTCGTCTCCAACTTCGACGGCGGGCATACGTCGCCGATGCTCACGCTCGCGCAGCACACGCGCGTCACCGTCGACGCGCGCGGCGGCTAGGACGTGCGCATCACGGTCGAGGAGCCGATGATCGATCCCACGGCCGATCGGGCTGCCCGACGGTAACGACGGCGGGCGCGAGCCTCAGCCCCGGCAGGCCTCGTCCAGCGTCAGCGTCAGGCGGAGCTGGACGTCGTCTTCGAGCGTGAGGCCGGCGGTGAACGCCATCAGCGCGTCGATCGCGTCGCCGAGCTTCATGGTCGAGCGTAGGTCCAGGCGGATTCCGGCGACGCCTTCGCTGACGCGCAGCCCGGTGTGCAGGGCCGAAAGCACGATCGGAATCCGGACCGGGACCGTCGCCCCGGCCAGGGTGAGCTCGCCGGCGAGCACGAGCTGCGCCGACATGCCGGGTTCCGGGAGCATTCCGGCCGGGGAGCCGTCGGGGTTGTCGACCTTGGTCAGGCGGAAACCGAACGGCAGCGCGTCCTGCGCGTGAAAGAGCAGGCGGCGCAGGCGCTCGTCGCGGAGCGTCAGGTCGGACAGCGGACCCTCGGCGCTCAGCGCGAGGTCCAGCGCCGCCTTCCCGAGGGCGCCGTCGCCGCTGACCACGAGCAGGCCCGAAAGCGTGTGGGTGCCGACGACGGGCACCCCGTCGCTTTTGACGACCAGCCAACGGATCTGGCTGTCTGGCGCGAGCACGAGCTTGCGCTCGCCCTTGGCGCAGGCCGGCTTCGCCAGCTTTTTCAGCCCGGCGTCGGCGGACCCGGCGGCAGGGGAGGAGATGGCGGTGGCGGTGTTGACCTCGCGGCCGCAGGCGGCGAAAATAAAAGTGAAAACAACGGCGAACGAAGCGGTACGCATACGACGGGCTTGCCCTCAGTTTGTGGTGGGCAGGGATCCAAATCACACGCGAAGTCCTCGGTCCGGCGCCCGGCGGGCTTCAAATATTTCATAAGAATCTTTGATATCAACTGGTTTCAGCCGTCAATTTGGGCGCCGCCCGCTTCCGCCCGAGATCACCCCTGGGGGATTTCACCCGATGAAAAAGACACCTATTCTGGCCCTGGCGCTCGCGGCTCTTTCGGCCGGCGGCTGCGGCCGCGAGAGCGGACGCGGATCCGCCGCGGCTCCGGCACCACCGGAGGTCAGCCTCGTGGCCAAGAAGACGTTCTACGAAAACAATCCGACGTACCGCGACGACTCGTCGGACGACGGCTTTTTCGTGACCGCGACGCCCGCGTCCCAGCGGATCGACGCGCGCAAGCTCGCGGCGGCGGCGGACGCGCTCGCGCGCGAGCCGGCGGCGTTCAGCATGCTCGTGCTGCGCGGCGGCTTCCTGGTATCCGAGCGCTACTTCAACGGCAGTTCGGCGCAGGCGAGCAATAACATCCACTCGGCGTCGAAGGGCATTCTCTCGGCCCTGGTCGGCATCGCGCTCGATCGAGGCGACGTCCCGTCGCTCGACGCGCCGCTGTCGACGCTGCTCCCGGACTACCGCTACAAGGACGCGAAACACGCCGGAATCACCCTGAAAAACATGATGGAGATGACCGCCGGCTTCAAGTGGAGCGAGGACGGGACGGAGTACGAGATCGAGCAAAAGGATGATTGGATCCAGGCGATCATCGACCTGCCGCTCGCTTCCACGCCCGGAAAGGCCTTCAATTATTCGTCGGGCGTGTCGCACCTCGTCTCGGCGGCGCTGACGCAGGCGACCGGCAAGAGCACCCGCCAATACGCGGAGGAGCACCTCTTCCGCCCGCTAGGCATCAAGGTGCAACACTGGGGCAGCGACCCGCAAGGCTACCAGTCGGGCGGCTACAACCTCTATATGACGGCGCGGGCGCTCGCCAAATGCGCGCTCCTCTTCCGCGACGACGGCGCGCTCGACGGCCGGCAGGTCGTCCCCCGCCAATGGCTCAAGGACGCCAAGCGCCCGACGCACACCGCCGATTCCGTCTGGAAATACGGGCGGTACTGGTGGCTCACCGAGGTCGCCGGGCATCCGGCGCAGAAGCTCTGGGGGTACGGCGGGCAATTCGTCTACCTGCTGCCGGACCTGGACTTGACGGTCGTCCTCACCAGGAATACGAGCGACGACTTCGGGGAGTTCGATGGCGAGGCTTTTCTGGCGGACCACCTCCTGCCGGCGGTGCGCGATTGACGCGGCTCGCGGGCCTCGCGTAGAAGGCTTCAACAAGTCCATCTCGCGCAGGAGCTCCCATGTCCCGAATCGAATCCTCCCGGCGGACGTTCATGGCCCAAGGCCTGACCGGCCTCGCCTCGGCCGCACTCCTCGCGGGCGCCGGCGCCGGCGCTCCCGCCGCCCTCGCGGCGGGTGAGCGTGAAGGCCAGCCGGAATTCGGCTCCCGCGCCAAGCTGCGCGCGATCTCGAGCCGCGCGAAGCAGCTCTGGCCCGTCATCTACCTCGACCTCGCGAACCTGACGTCGACCCTCGAGCGCGACATCGACGCCTCGTTCGAAGGCGGCGCCGACGCCGTCGTCATGGAGCTCGGCCGCGACCCCGCGACCCTCGAGCGCGCGGTCGAGCACGCCCGCAGGAAGTACCCGAGCGCCAAGATCGGCGTCAATTACCTCGGCGGCGCCGGCGACGAGTACGGCTTCATCAACGGCTTCCGGTTGGCGAAGGACTATGCCCTCGACATCGTTTGGGTGGATTTCTGCGGCGTCGACCGCATCCAGGAGCTCCCAGAGGTCAGCCTCCACGAGATCGAGAGCCGCCGCGCCCTAAACGCGTTCTACGTCAGCGGCATCCATATGAAGTACGGGACCCTGATCGATCCGAACAAGACGATCGAGCAGTCGGCCCTGCAGGCGATGGGATGGGTCGAAGGCGTCGTCGTCACCGGCTCGGCCACCGGCCAGCCGACCGACCCCGACCGGGCGCGACGTGCGCGCGGCGTCCTCGGCGCGTACCCGATGGGTGCGGCATCGGGCGTCTCGGCCGAGAATTTCCGGGGACTCGCGCCCTACGTGGACTACTGCCTCGTGAACACGAGCATCTCGGACTCCAACCACCGCATCCTCAAAGACAAGGTGCGCGAGCTGCGCACCGTCATGGGTTGAGCCTATTTCTTTTGTGTTTCCACTTGGTAAACACCCCGGTACTTGCCCTTGCAGGAGACGTCGATGAACTCGCCGCCGGCGTCCTGCGCCTGGCACTGGGTGTCGACGGTGACCGACAGACCGAGGGGATGCTTCCAGGCGTGCGGCTTGAAGGTGATCCCGTGGATGACCGCGAGGATACATTGGTTCGCCTTCGCGTTCGCGAGGAGCGGGCGCAGGATCCGCGTTTCTTTCGTCGGCTTGCCGTCCTTGTCGAGGTCGAGAAGGGTCTCGATCGACCCGCCGATCGCCTGGTAGCGCCAGCGCAGAATCTTCATTTCCAGCGTGCCGGCGCAGGCTTCGAAAGGCGTCGCGTGCTCGAGCAGGGTCTGCTTGAGCGCCTCGACCGGCGACTCCGCGGACGGCGCCGCCTGGACGTTCGCCGCCGAGGGCGAGAACGCCCCGTATTTGCCCTCCGCCAAAAGCGCGGTGGCAGCGATGAGAAACGTCAGCATGAGACCTCCAGACAAGGGGAGTATCGGCCGCGTGTCAAAAGACCTCACCCGCGGCGGTGGATTTTGGATAACAGCATGTAATTGCAGGATTTTTATTGGGACCGGGCGTGACCCGGCCTTTCGCT